>JBNGDZ010000644.1:0-2593 GCA_049975765.1 Armatimonadota bacterium | reverse complement strand
ACAAGCTGCTGCGCATCCTCAACGCCATGCTCCGCGACGGGAAAGAATGGGAGCATACAAACGCCTGAAAAGACTTGACACACAACACGGTTGCTCTCCCTGGCTCCCTACGCTCGCTGGCGGGAGAGGGGGCCCCACGGCTTACGGCAACGACATACGACCGGGCGGACTGGGCAGCCCGCCCCTCCGTACGACGTGACGGCACGACTTACGACGACGGCCAGCAGGGCCGAAGCCCGTCGCTCCGGACGGCAACGGCTGCCACCCGGCCGGAACGGAGGCCGGCCCCTCCAAACGGCACGGCGACCATCGCCGCAGGTTACTCCTCGTAGAGCCACTGAACGCCGATGCGCGCTACGTGCAAGCCGTCGCGCTGGTGATAGCTGAGAATCACCATGTCATCGACGAAGTCCACACTCTGGTAGCCGTAGTCGCCGTCGGGCTCGCCGAAGAGGACGCGCTCGTGCTCCCAGGTCTCGCCCTCGTCGGTGGAGATCGCGGAGACCAGCGGCGTCCGCGCGCGCTCCTCCTGGCCCAGGCCGCGGCAGCGGATCAGCAGCAGGTCGCCGGTGCTGGGGATGCGGTCCACGGTGATGGCCGAGGCGCGCGGGGTCATGGGCACGTCCTCCAGAGCCTCCGGCTCCGACCAGGTCTGACCGCGGTCCTCGGAGTAGGATCGTCCACAGAAGCCGCTGTAGGTGCGGAACATCATCATCAGCCGCCCGTCGCGCAGCTCCACCACGTGCGGCTCCTGCACCTCGTAGTTGGCCCTGATGATGCTCTGGCTCATCCGCCACGCGTAGCCGTTGTTGTCGGAGTAGTAGGCGGTTGATACGTAGTTACTGTGGCTGCCCTGCTGGGCGCCGGGGGAGAACTCCGCCGGCGCGATGATGCGCCCGTCGGAGAGCAGCACGAGCTTGTCGTTGTGCACCAGCATGCGCTCGGGGTGCGGCGTAAGGATGAACTGATCGCTCCAGGTCTCCCCGTCGTCGTCGGAGCGCCGGTAGTAGGTGTGGCCGTAGCCGGGATCGACGCTCACATCGTAGATGTATGACATCAGCAGGTCGCCGTCGGGCAGCCGCAGGAAGCTGGGGTGCGCGTAGCGGCCGTTCTCAGATGGCGGTCCCGGGTCCAGCAGCAGCGGATACTCCTCGCTCCAGGTCTGCCCTCTGTCGTCGGAGGTCCGCGCCCAGATCCCGGTCTCCTTCCCGCCGGCGGCGTAGCCGTACCGGGTGTAGGCCAGCAGCAGCCGCCCGTCGGTGAGCTCGATGAGATCCCCGGGCATCCCCCGGGGTCCATGCCAGCTCTCCGGCACGGGCACGATGAGCTGATCCTCGAACAACGCCTCAGCGCAGGCTGCCACCGGCAACAGCAGCAGCATGGCAACGATGAACTCCGTGGTGCTCAAAGTCATGGCCTCCCTCTCGAGTGCTCGGCACAGGTGCGACGACGGCGAATCAACAGGATACACAGGATAGGACAGGATGAACGACCAACGGCACAGACACGGCAGCAGCTCCAGCCCACCCCTCACTCACCGCTGCCGCGTCGGCGCTTGTCGCCGGCCGCAGCCTGTGCTAAGCTGCCCGCGACGGCCGCTATCTTCGCTCCCGAGGGACCGTTTGCCTGCCTACCGCAGAGAGATACTCGCCGACGAGGTCTACGCGCACGGGCCGCCGGCCGCCAGCGGGCGCCTGCGCGTGGGGCTGCTTTTCCCCGCCGACTACGCGGTCGGCATGGCGAACCTGGCGGTGCAGGCCCTCTACCGGCTGCTGAACGCGCGAGGGGACGTCCTGTGCGAGCGCGTCTTCTACCCCGGAATCCGCGAGCGAGGCCGGCAGCGCGACGGCACGCTCCGTTCGCTGGAGCACGCCACCGCCCTCGGCGGCTTCGACGTCATCGCCATCACCTCCTCCTTCGAGCTGGACTGGCTCAACATCCCTGTGGCTCTGCGCGAGGGCGGAGTGCCGCCGCTGGCCGAGGAGCGTGCGCGGCAGGCCCCGCTGGTCATCGCGGGCGGGCCGGCCGTCACAGCTAACCCCGCGCCCCTGGGGGGCCTCGCCGATGTCCTCTTCATCGGCGAGGCGGAGCCGGTGGTGGACGATCTCCTCGACGCGCTGCTGGAGACGAATATGCGCTCCCGGTCAGGGCGGCAGCAGC
Source organism: Armatimonadota bacterium (assembly GCA_049975765.1). Classification (GTDB taxonomy): domain Bacteria; phylum Armatimonadota; class Zipacnadia; order Zipacnadales; family UBA5352; genus JAYENL01. Next base: position 433 of record JBNGDZ010000644.1, on the reverse strand, counting down.
TTCTGGAGCGCCTCGCGGCGATGCCCGGGTTCTACGTGCCTGCCCTGCCGCCCGAGGGCGCCATCGACCGCGTGCTCCTCGATGACCTTGACGGGGTGCCCACGACCACGGAGGTGCTCACCCCACGCTCCGAGTTCCCGCGCACCTTTCTGATCGAGACCGGGCGGGGCTGCCCGCGAAGCTGCAGGTTCTGCCTGGCACGCCGGATCTACCACCCGGTGCGCACGCGCAGCGCCGAGTGCATCCTCGACAGCGCCCGCCTGGGGCTGAAGCTCACCGACCGCATCGGCCTGGTGGGCGCGGCGGTGGCCGACCATCCACGGATCGAGGAGATCGCCGGAGAGATCGTCGGCCTCGGGGGCCGAGTCTCGACATCATCTCTGCGCGCTGAGGGCGTGACTGCGGAGCTGATCGAGGCGCTCGCGGCCGGCGG
>JBNGDZ010000643.1:0-2595 GCA_049975765.1 Armatimonadota bacterium | reverse complement strand
CCGCCTGGGCGGGCGTGGAGCCGGAGATCATGGGGATGGGGCCGGTGGGCGCGGTCAGGAAGCTATGCGAGCGGACGGGCATCGCGTTGGACGACTTCGACCTCATCGAGCTCAACGAGGCGTTCGCCGTCCAGGCGCTGGCCGTCATCAGGCAGTTGGGGATGGATGAGGAGAGGGTGAACGTGAACGGCAGCGGCGTGGCGCTGGGCCACCCCATCGGCGCGACGGGCGCGCGTATCGTGGTGACGCTGCTGCATGAGATGGAGAGGCGGGACGTGGCGCTGGGGCTGGCGACGCTGTGTGTCGGCGGCGGCATGGGCATGGCGATGGCCATCGAGCGAGCGTGAGGCGGCGGGAGGCCGCCGAGGGAGGGCGGGACGCATGAACGTCGAGCGCATGGCGATCATCGGGGCCGGCACCATGGGCACTGGCATCGCGCAGGTCGCGGCCCAGGCCGGTATCGAGGTGCAGCTCATCGACAGCTCCACGGAGGCCGTGGAGCGCAGCCGCCGGATGCTCGAGGATTCGCTGCAGGGCGGGATCGAGCGGGAGAAGCTCACCGAGGCGCAGGCCGCGGAGGCGCGAGAGCACATCGCCTGGACGACCTGCTGGGAGGCCCTCGGCGAGGCCGATTGGGTGATCGAGGCGGTCTTCGAGGACATTGAGGTCAAAGCAGAGGTCCTGCGGCGCGCCGGCGAGAACGCTCCCCCGCACGCAGTCATCGCCAGCAATACCTCGACGCTCTCGATCAGTCGACTGGCGGAGATGTCCGGGCGGCCGGAGCGCTTCATCGGCATGCACTTCTTCAACCCTCCGCCGGCCATGAAGCTGGTGGAGGTCATCCCCGCACAGCGCACACTCCCGGACGTGACCGACGCGGCCGTGGCGCTGTGCCAGCGCATGGGCAAGGAGCCGAGACCGGCACCGGACATCCCCGGCTTTCTCGTGAACCGCGGCTTCGGCGCGCTGCTGTCGGCGGCCATCGACATCTGGCGGCAGGGCGCGGAGCCGCGCGACATCGACGGGGCCATGGAGCTGGGTCTGGGTCACCGCATGGGCCCGCTGGCAACGGCTGACCTGATCGGGCTCGACGTCTGTCTGGCGCTGCTGAGGTCCCTCCACGAGCAGACCGGCCACCCGCGATTCCAGGCGCCGCCGGAGCTGGCCGAGATGGTGGCGGCGGGCAAGCTGGGTCGCAAGAGCGGCCAGGGCTTCTACCAGTACGGGGGCTGACGCCGACGCTCGTCCGCCCGGCCGCAGGAAGGTGAGTGCAATGCAGTCGAGAAGGCGCGTCGCACTGGTCACGGGCGCATCGCGGGGGATCGGCAAGGCGATCGCGCTGCGACTGGCGGGGGACGGGCACGACATCGCGGTCAACTACGTCGAGGAGGCAGGGCGCGACAACGCCGCTGAGGTGGAGGTTGTGGCCAAGCAGGCGCGGGAGACGGGCGTGGAGGCCATCTGTGTCGAGGCAGACGTCACCGACCGCAAGACGGTGGCGGACATGGTGGAGCGCGTGACCGCCCGCCTGGGCGCGGTGCACGTGCTGGTCAACAACGCCGGGATCACCGCGGACCGCACCGTGCGCAAGATGGCGCCCGAGGAGTGGGACCGGGTGATCGCGGTCAACCTGACCGGGGCCTTCAACTGCACGCGGGCGGTCATCGAGCAGATGGCCGAGCGCGGCTGGGGGCGCATCGTCAGCATCTCCTCGGTCGTGGCGCTGATGGGCAACTTCGGCCAGGCCAACTACGCGGCCAGCAAGGCCGGAATCATCGGCATGACGAAGTCCCTGGCGCGGGAGCTGGCCCGCAAGGGCGTCACGGTCAACGCGGTCGCCCCGGGATTCATCGACACCGAGATGACGCGCGCCATTCCGGACGACATCCTCGGGAGAATCGTGGAGAGCATCCCGATGGGTGAGCTCGGAGCGGCTGAGGACGTGGCGGGAGCGGTCGCCTTCCTGGCGTCCGATGACGCGCGCTACGTCACCGGGCACGTCCTGTCCGTCAACGGCGGCCTGCGGATGTAGCTGCCAGCCATAGCGATCGGTTATTCGCGTACGGCAGTGCCGGCACGGACACAACGGGCGGACGGTGCGATCATGCGCTTTCTGGGGGATCGTGGCACGAGGTTGTCGGCTTCACTTCAGAGGTGAACGCCATGCCGGGCAGGATCATGTCGGCAGAGGAAGCAGTCTCGCGCATTCCCGACGGGGCCACGGTTGGCGTGGGCGGGTTCGTCGGCGCCGGTCACCCCGAGGCCCTCACGGCTGCCGTCGAGGCGCGCTTTCAGGCCAACGGCGCGCCGCGGGACCTCACGGTGGTCTACGCCGCCGGGCAGGGCGATGGCAAGAGCCGCGGCATCAACCATCTGGCCCACGAGGGGCTCGTCAAGCGGGTCATCGGCGGCCACTGGGGGCTGTGTCCGGCGTTGGGGGCGATGGCGGCGGAGGGCACTGTGGAGGCCTACAACTGGCCGCAGGGGGTCGTATCTCACCTGTTCCGCGAGATCGCCGGCGGCCGCCCGGGGCTGATCACCCACATCGGCCTCAAGACCTTCGTTGACCCCCGGAATGGTGGCGGAAAGCTGAAC
>JBNGDZ010000642.1:0-2617 GCA_049975765.1 Armatimonadota bacterium | reverse complement strand
CGCTGAACCACGAGAGCAATGACCGCGCTGTTGCTGATCGCCTCCTGCGTCTTGGCGCCCGTTTCGCCCGCAACCCAATCGTCCATGTGACCCTCCCCAGTCCCCGTCAGGAGCTCGAGCAGGTACTCGACGTCGGCCGCTGGGCCGGTTGTGTCGCGCCGCGACATCGTTCCGAGAAGGTAGCCCTCATAGGCAGTAGTTCGCATGTCGCAGTGCAGCTTTGCGTGATGCTCGTTGTCCAGAGCGACCGCACGCAGCAGCTCGAAGGCCAGGGGGTCGTCATAGCGCTCGGCGAGCGCACTCAGCGCCGCTGTGCAGACGGAAAGATAGTCGCCGTCGTGCCAGATATAGCGCTCGGCGTCCGGACCCCTGCCGATGTAGCCTGTGAGGACACCCGCGATGACGGCGGTGATCTCCGGTCCCTCGAGCTGCGCCAGGGCCTTCAGAATGCCCACCTTCACCACCTGGGGACCGAACCCGCCGGTTCGCGGCTCACGATAGAACACCTCAAGCACGGTCGGGACGGCTTCCTCGCCCCCGACGTCAACGGCCCTCTCGGCGGCCAGCGCGTGGACCACCATGTTGGCATCGGAGAGAAAGGGCCTCACCTCGTCCAGCGTATCTGCGGCGGCAAGCTCTGGAGGCATCTGATCGGGCGTAACCACCACAGCTTCGAATGCATCTGCCGGGGCCCAGCAGAGCGCAAGAGCCAGAATGCTGCCACCAAGCGATCCCATCATCCTCTGTCGGGTCATCCTGCTTCCCCTCGCTTATCCCAGTTCTCCCCGTTCGTGTCCCACCAGTCTGCGTAGGGGCTTACACGGCCCGAGTGCTGCTCCGCTTTCCGGCCAGAAACTCCGTCGCCACAGAGGTCCTGACTTCGAGTGCGACACCCATTGTGCTCCCAACGCGGCGACGGCGAGTTGGTCTCTACTCCTCCAGCAGCCATACATCGTGCGACGGATGCCGGATCGCGAATCCCATCCGCCTCAGGGCAAGAGCCGCCTCCAGCCTGACCAGGTAATGCCTGGTCCCCCATCCGGCAGCCCCAACATCCGTCAGACCCTGCACATCACGGAAGGCCGGGTCGTTCAGTGCCTCTGCGAGGGCAGGTTCCGCCTCCGTGGCGCCGAGGGAGCCCAGCGAGCGCGCGGAGAGTGCTCGTACGAAGTCATCCTCGTCGGTGCTCAGAAGGCGGGTCAACTGCTCGATGGCGCGTTGCCGCCGGGCATCGGCGAGCGGCACGTCCTCATGCTTCGCGGCTGATGCGGCGAACGCGAAGAGCAGCAACCTGCGTAGCGTCGTGTCAGTCGCCTCAGCTTCGTCTCCCGTCGGGATAGCCGCGCGCCGCTGCCACAGTGCGTCGGGCAGAAGGAGCTCGCCCAGGACCGAGACGTATGCGATCCGCAGGTGCTCGGTGAGCGCATAGCCGCTGGCCAACGCCGGGGTGCCGGCGCGATCCAGCGGCTCTCGCACCTCGGCTTCCAGCGCCGCCATCAGCCTTGTCGCCTTCTCTCCGGCGGTCAGGTTCTCGGACGCCTTGATCTGCGCGAGTGCGCTCAGTTGCTGCCTGAACTGCTCGCCTGCCTCCGGACTCGATTGCTCACAGGACGCGGCCGCACCACCAAGCACTGCAGGCGCGAGAACTGCCACCAGCACTACCGCCCTCTTCGTGCAGTGCACTTTCATGATATGTTTCCACTCCTCGCTTGTCACTACGAGACCGCTACTGCTGGTCCTGGTGGCCAGGGTGGGCCCAGTCTTCGGGATCTGCCGCCCCAACAGCCCATTGTGCTCTATGGGTCTCGCAATGGTGCTCACAATCGTTGGGCCAGGGATCATCGGGGAACGTGTCATACAGACCGGGGTCATAACCCATCTGAAGCTCGTCCGCGTCAGGCACCCAGTCGTTGTCGAGATCCGCGTTCTGGTTGTACCCATTCGGCCACCAGTTGGAGAAGTCCATCACGTGTTGGCCTTCGTGTCGACAGATCACCGCGAACCAATCGATACCCTCCTCGTCGAACAATGGGTTGCCTTGTCCTTCGTTAGCACCGTATGAGATGCACGCTTGCCAGTGATCCCCTTGCCACACGCACCTGCCCCAGGGGTTGCCGCATTGCGGATCGTAAACGTGACTGCCCCATGAGGCCGTGGTCTGACTCCAGTAGTAGTACCAGTTTGGTGAGAAAGCCGTATCGGGCGGTGGGTGATTGGTGGCCTCTTCGGAGAAGAAGATCTGCACTGTCTGCGTGTCCTCGCACGGGACCTGTGAATGTGAGAGTGTGAGCATCTTGTTCCCGAACTCGCTGTTGGAGCTGGGCAGCCGGGTATAGGTGAAAGTAATCGTCTGCCCCTTGGGTGGATCAGGATCGCTGGTCAGTGTCGAGCCCTGGATGGTGTCGAGCTCCCACTCCAGGTCAGCTTGCGGCAGGACCCCGTGCGTAGTGCCGGTCGCGGCCACCTGACACGCACCGTTGGGGTCGGCGGCGGCGTCGAACACGAAGTTGTTGTCCGTCACGGGGTTCTCGTCAGGCTCCAGGATCTCGAGCGCGCGCACCAGATTCGTGCTCCCCTTGTGCAGCGCAGGCTTGGCGAGGCCGTCGCGGTTCTGGGC
>JBNGDZ010000641.1:0-2620 GCA_049975765.1 Armatimonadota bacterium | reverse complement strand
GAGGGGTGGGCCGTTGCCGTGCGGAGCGGCGGGGCTTCAGACCCGCCGGCCGTTGCCGTGTGTGTCGTCCGTGGTGCGGGGCACCTCGCCCCCACGCCGTTGCCGTTATGCCGTTACGGAGGGGCGGGCTTCCCAGCCCGCCCGGCCGTTCGTCGTATGTCGTCCGTGGTACGGGGGGGCAACCGCGCCGGGCTGGAAGCCCGGCCTACGCGAAGCGTGCGGCCGGTTGAAGCTCCAGAGAACCGCGGGCCGGGCAGTGCGGGAGGTGAATGCCCCCCCGTCGTGGAAACTACGATGCAGACCACTGCACAGTTAGCCCACTGTTGGGAGACCTGCATATGCCAAAAGACATCAACGTACTGCCGCTATTCCAGAAGAGCCAGATAACCTTCGACCCTATCCCGCGCTTCCTCTTCGACGGTGACCTGGGCACTGAGTTGCAGTCCGGGGCCATGACCGCCGAGGATGCCACGAATCTGCTCGACTGCATGCTGGCCATCCGGTTCTTCGAGGAGACCGTGGCGCAGATGAAGGCCGGGAAGTTCAAGCCGCGCCCCGGTTTCCGCTTCATCGGCGCCTCGCATCTGTCCATCGGCCAGGAGGCCACCGCTGTCGGCGCCGTCTCGGCCATCCGCCCCGACGACTACATCACCTCCACCCATCGCGGCCACGGCCACTCCATCGCCAAGGGCTTCTACTGGCTGCTGGGGCGCACCTCGGAGGACGAGCTGCATCAGTTCATCGACGGCTACGCGGAGCCGGGCGATGATGAGACGCTCCTGGAGACCGCCCTGCAGGTGCACCTCAACCGCACCATGGCCGAGCTGCTGGGCAAGGAGGAGGGCTACTGCCACGGCCGCGGCGGCGGAATGCACATCGCCGACTTCCACGCCGGCCACCTGGGCGCCAACGCCATCGTGGGCGGCAGCTACGCCATCGCCGCCGGTGCCGCCATGGGCTGCTGGAAGCTGGACCTGGGCCGGATCGTGCTGTGCTTCGTCGGCGACGGTGCCACCAACAACGGCATTGCCCACGAGGCCTATAACTGGGCCTGCCAGGACCAGTTCGAGCAGGGCATCCCGGTCATCTTCCTGGTCGAGAACAACCAGTACGGCATGACCGGCCAGCAGGCCGGGGAGGTCACCGGCATCGACGACCTGGCGCAGCGCGGCGCCGGCTACGATGACGTCAACATGCACGCCGAGGTCGTCAACGGCATGGATCCGCTCGCAATGCACGACGCTGTGCGACGGGCGGCGGCGCTGTGCCGCGCTGGAGAGGGCCCGGTGCTGCTGGAGTCCAAGACCTACCGCTACAAGGGCCACTCGCTCTCAGACAACTGCAGCACCTACCGCTCCGAGACGGAGGAGCAGGCCTGGGAGGACATCGACCCCATCGACCATATCAAGCGCGTCGTGGTCGAGCACGGCGTGCTGTCCGATGACGAGGTCGTCGAGCACTGCGAGCGCATGCAGCAGCGGATCATCGACGCCACCATCTGGGCCGTGGACGCCACCGACCCCAGCCCCGACGAGATCTACCGCGGCCTGTGGGTGGACACGACCTCCGATGACATCGGCGACGAGTGGGCCACACCCGAGGATCAGTTGCTGGCCGAGCCCAGCTATACGCGGCGCGACGGGCAGGGCCGGATCCTCTACCGCCACGCTGTGGCGGAGGCGCTGATGGAGGAGATGCTGCGCGACCGACGGGTGATCCTCTACGGCGAGGATGTCGCCGACTACGGCGGGGCATTCGGGGCCACGCGGGGGCTGCTTGAGACCTTCGGGCGCGACCGCGTGTTCAACGCCCCCATCTCCGAGGCGGCCATCGTAGGGACCGCCGCGGGTGCCTCCATGGTCGGGATGCGCCCGGTGGCGGAGATCATGTACATCGACTTCATCCTCATGACCATGGACCAGACCGGCAACCAGCTCGCCAAGGCCCGCTACATGTTCGGCGGCAAGGCCACGCTGCCGGCGGTGATCCGCACCACCATCGGCGGCGGCCGCGGCTACGCCGGCCAGCACTCCCAGTCTCTGGAGGCGATAGTCACGCAGATCCCGGGCCTGAAGGTCGTCGCGCCGGCCTTCGCGCGCGACGTCAAGGGCCTGCTCAAGTCGGCCATCCGCGACGATAACCCGGTCATCTTCATCGAGCATCAGCACTGCTACACCGAGAAGGGCGAGGTGCCCGAGGAGCAGTACACGATCCCGCTGGGCGAGGCCGCCGTGGTGCGAAAGGGCTCGGACGCCACGATCATCGCTTACAGCTACATGCTCCTGCGCGCCCTGGAGGCCGCCGAGCAGCTCGCCGAGGAGGAGGGCATCGACGTCGAGGTCGTTGATCCGCGCACCCTCATCCCGCTGGATGAGGACACCATCGCGCGGTCGGTGTCCAGGACCGGCAAGGCGCTGATCGTCCAGCAGGCGCCCTACACCGGCTGCTTCGCCGAGCACATCGCGCACAGGATCATGGAGCGGTGTTGGGGCGAGTTGCAGTCACCGGTGCAGATCGTGGCCGCCCATGACGTCCCGCCCCCGATGGCCGCGCCGCTGGAGAACGAGAACATCCCCTCGGTCGAGAAGATCGCGGCCCGCATCCGTGAGCTCGTCGAGGG
>JBNGDZ010000640.1:0-2632 GCA_049975765.1 Armatimonadota bacterium | reverse complement strand
GGTCGTAGCTCCGCCGCAGCGCCACCTCGTCGCGGCGGAAGAACAGGTCCCACCCGGCGGCCTGGAGTCCGGCCTCCCGAAGCATCATGACCAGCACCGGCGGCTGACCGCACCCGTAGTCGAGACTCTCAGCCCCGGGCTCGACGAGCGGCACCACGATCTCACTGAGCCTCGCCAGAAACCGCCGGTAGCCCTCGTCGTCGGGATCGTTCTCATGCAGCAGGTAGCGCTGCCGCTCCTCCGCGGGCGGCAGCAGGAAGCGGTCCGGCACGAACACCAGATCGCAGCGCCGGCAGTGAAGAAACTCGCGCCTGTATGCCCGCTGACCCCCGCGCAGCAGCAGGTGCACACTGCTCGAGCCGCACAGCCGACACGTCACCACAACCACCGCCGCACGCCATCAGCCACCGGCAGGCCTTCTCTGTCGCTGCCGTCGATAGCCCCGTCCCGAGTGCACGATGATCTACCCCTCCCGCTGATCGGCTCCGCCCTCGAGCGGCACCGGCTGATGCGCCTCCATCGTCTGCAGCCGCTCCTGCATCTGGTCCAGGCGCTCGGCCATCTCGGCCCGGACTGAGGAGTCGCTGGTGACCACGATCACGCGCTGGATCGCAAGCTCCGGCAGCTCGAAGGTGAGCCGGTGCCCGTCGCGCGTGGCCTCAACGTCCTCGATCCCGCGCCAGTCCACGCTGAAGGTATCGGCCGGGTCGATCCACTCGGGCACCTGCAGCTCCACCGTGGCGTCCACGGGCTCGTAGGAGCGGATGCCCTCCGGATCGCGGCCGGTCCAGTCGGTGTCGATGTTGAGGTTCAGCGCGATGAGGATGACCGTGTCCAGACCGCTGACCAGCGCCGAGGCCTGCGCTGCGGGCCCGCCGGTCACGGCCTCCGCGGGCTCGCAGCGGCTCACGCGGGCGATGGGGGAGGGGTCGCTGTCGGCGAGCCACGGGCCGAGGGTCTGAAGCTCGGCGTTGATGCGCCCGATCTCGTCCCAGGTCGCCTTCAGCGCCCGGCAGATGTCCTCCGGCACCTCGTAGCCACGAACCGTGCGGCTGGTCGGGTAGGGCACGCCGCCCATCGCCAGCCGCAGGCCGGGGCCGTCGAGGTAGTAGACCGAGCGATCCCCGCCCTGAATACCGTACGCCCAGTGGCAGATGCCCTTGGCGCCGAGCTGCAGGCAGCCGTAGGTCATCATGCGCTCCTGGGCCGGCTCGATGACGCGCTGGGTGGTCGGGGCCGGCTGCAACACCTCGCGGCTTTCAGGATCGACGGCCAGCGCGATCTCCGCGCTGCGGAAGTACGGCCACCACGTCCGCCGCCCGGCCCTCAGCTCCCGCCACGGCAGGCTCGACAGCAGCGGGAAGTCCGGCCCGTTGATCGCCCCGCTCATGCCATAGCCGTGGCAGACAACGTCCAGGATGTCCATGAACGCCATCCCGGTGCCGGTCCAGGGCCCCACGAGGTTGATCATCTGCCGGGGGATGTACCGGCCCTCCTGGAGGTAGTACTCGTGTGCCTCATCGAGCGGCCGGATGGTCTCCTGCACCGGCCGCTCGTCCCGCTCGTCGAGCCAGAACCCGATCACGCGCGGGTTCTCGGGCTGCCACCACTGCATGATGCGCCCCAGCCCGCCCCCGAAGGGCAGCAGGTCCAGGCCGAGGCGCTTCATCTCGGAGAGGTGCTCAGCGCTCCGCGGCGCCACTGCCGTGAAGCAGTGGTTGTGGATGTCCTCGATGCTGTCGTCGCGCACCTGCTCGAAGAGGCAGACCTGGATGGGGAACTCGCTCGGGAATGCCCGCAGGCAGTGGCCGCACGAGAGCCCCTGCTCGGTGCTCACCGTGACCGTGGCGTGCCTCCCCCAGACCAGCGGCTCATCCAGCGCTATCTCCACCGGCACCACGGTATCGGTAACGCGCCGGGAGGCCAGGCGCGCCCGGTCGGTTACGTCGCGGCCGTTGACCTGCACGCTCTCCAGGGCAAAGCCGCCCTCAGGCGGCTGGGGGGCCTGCAGGTAGGCGCGTACGGTCCTCAGGTCGGGGCTGAAGGTCAGCATGTTGATGCGCAGGGCCTCGGCAGTGAGAGGGACATCGCACCCGACCGGCCCGGCGTTGAAGGGCCGCAGCACTACGTGCGCGGGCGTCGGCTCGGCCCCCTGCATCAGCGCCAGCGCCTGCTCCTCCGACACGCCGCTGAGGCGCAGCGTGACCCGGCCCACCTCGCCGGGGCGAATCTGCCGCGGGTGCTGATGGTACCACGCCAGCGTGCCGTCAGCGACCAGCCCCTCGCCGCTGCGCCCGTCCAGCTCCACCGCGTCCAGCACCGCGGGACCGTCGCCGGAGTTGCGCACGAACAGATGAAGCTGCCCGCGCACCGCGATCGCCTCGCCGGGAAGCAGCGGATCAGGCTGGAAGGTCGCGAACTCCACCGACACCCGCGGCACGCCCTCGATCTCCCCGGAGGCCTCGGTCGCAAGGGGCATAGCGCCGGTGACCCTGAAGTCGTCGAAGCTGGCCGGCGTCTCGGTGTAGAGGCCGACGCGGCCGGGCTCGCCCGCCCAGGCGATGCTGATCGGCTCCAGAGCCTCGCCATCGAGGAAGGTGCGCAGCTCGCCGCCCTCCACCATCGCGGCAAC
>JBNGDZ010000639.1:0-2636 GCA_049975765.1 Armatimonadota bacterium | reverse complement strand
GCGTGGGGTAGCCGAGGCGTTCATGACTGCTGCCGTGCAGGTGCTCGATATCGTCCCAGACGTCCGTCGCGAGGGGGCCCTGTTGCTCGTCAAGATAGCGCTTGAGGCGTACTACTTCCCCCTGCGGCGGCACCACCACGAGGCCCTCCTCCCACGCCTCCATCATGCGCTCCTTCGTCCAGCGCCACACGCGGGTCACGCCACTGCCCGGCGGGAACTCATACTTCAGATTCGGCCGGTCCTTGTTGGGGTTCAGCAGATTGTCTAGGGCATAGCGCCGCCCCGTCTCTTCGTCGACGTAGCGATAGTGCCTTTCGATGTAATCCTTGTCGTGTGGCCTGTGTTGTGAGGCGAATTCCCAGTCTTCGCTCTTCGCATAGAATAGAATCACATCGTGCGCGCTGGAGAAGCGGGTGGTTGCGTGGCCCTTGGGCTGCGATCGCTGCCAGACGATCTCGTTGATGTAGTTCTCCACCCCGAAGATGCCGTCCATCAGCACCTTCAGGTAGTGGCTGGCCGTCGGGTCGCAGTGCAGGTAGATCGAGCCGGTGGGCTTGAGGACGCGGCGCATCTCCACCAGCCGCGGGGCCATGTTCGCCAGATACGCCATCATGTCGGTCTCGCCGAGCATGTTGCGGAAGGCCTGCAGGGTCTCCGACACGCGGACATCGCCCGCCTCGACGGTCTCGTGGTAGAGCTCGGCGGTCTCCATCGTCCAGTGCCAGGTGTCGTCGAAGGCCTGGATCTGGGCGCCGGAGCCCGACCCGTTCTCCTCCTCGAAGATCACGTTGTAGGCCTGATTGGAGTTGAAGGGCGGGTCGAGGTAGATCAGATCGACGCTCTCGTCCTCGATGTAGCGCCGCAGGATCTCCAGATTGTCGCCGAAGTAGAGCGTGTTCTCTGCCATGGGCTCCCCCAACGGTCGCTGATGACGCGCACTCTCCTCTTCGCGGTGCGAACGTGCGTTTCCTTCCCGGCGCGCAGCTGGATCCTCAGCCGAGGACCTGGGCAACCGCCGCGTTGATGCCCTCGGCGATGCGGTCGCACTCCTCCTCCGACCAGGTGTCGGCGATGCCGATGTGCACCGAACGCGCCAGCAGGTCCAGCGTCCGGGGGCACATCTCCGGCCCGTAGTCGGGCAGCGTCCCCTCGTAGTAGGGGCAGGTGAAGGGGCAGCCCTCCTCGGTCACCGTCTTCTGCTCCAGGATGTGCTCCCAGAAGTTGTAGACGTGCCAGTCGCGCACGGTCTGGTCGAAGCGGCCGCCGGCGCCCACGCCGTGCTCCTGCATCGCCGCGATCAGCGGCTCAACCTGGTCGGCCGATGGCGCGAACGTCACCAGCGACGTGCTGGCGTCGCCGTCGGGGTCCGGCTGCCGCCGCAGCGAGAGGCCGCCGCGCAGCTCGATGCGCTCCCTGATTCGGCGCTTGTTCCGCCGCAGGTCCGCCACGTAGCCGGGCAGCTTGCGAATCTGCGCCAGGGCCACCGCGCCCTGCATCTCGCTCATCCGGTAGTTCTCGCCGCAGAACAGCTCGCCCTCGCGGCGCTCCCTGGCGTAACGGTCCGGCCGCCAGCAGGCGGCGGTGTCATGCCAGCTCTGTGCGCGCATGTTCAGGAACTCATCCTCGGTCACCACGAAGCCGCCCTCGCCGCTCTGGGCCACCTTGTAGAAGTCGAAGCTGAAGCAGCCCATATCGCCGATGGTGCCCAGGTGCCTGCCGTGATACTCGCCCCCGCAGGCCTGAGCCACGTCCTCGATGACCATGAGGTCATGGCGCCGGGCCACAGCCATGATCTCGTCCATGTCCGCCGGCATGCCCTTCATGTGCACGGCGATGGCGGCCTTTGTCTGAGGTGTGACCTTCCGCTCCATGTCCTCCGGGTCCAGGTTCAGGGAGTCGTTGACCTCGCAGATGACGGGGATGGCCCGCGATGCCACGATCACCGACGCCGACGCGAAGAAGGTGTAGCCCGGCACCAGCACCTCGTCGCCGGGGCCGATCCCACAGGCCGCCACTGCCGACATCAGCGCCGACGTCCCGGAGTTGACCGCCAGCGCGTACGGCGTGCCGATGGTCTCCTCGAACAGCCGCTCCGCCTGCCAGACCTTCCCCTTCCCGTCGGAGGGACCGTAGTAGCGGAACAGGTGCGGCGGTGGCGGGCTCTCGCTCTCGAGGATCTCGCGAATCCGCTCCTGCGCATCCTCCGAGTACCCCCACAGGTCGATGATCTCCATCAGCTCTTCGCGTCCGGCCTTCACCTCAGGCACCTCCGGCGTCTGATCTGTTCCTCTCTGCCGCTCGCGGCGGTGCCTTCGCCACCGGGACCTCGTCCCCTCCCCTACCGCTCCGGGTGGGGGGCCTCGCGCGAGTGGAAGCGAGGAGAACGGGTCGGAACTGCGAAATGACACCTGCACCACTCGACGGACCCTGCACAGGGAGGCGTCGCGCATGATGCGACTGCTGATGGTGATCGGCCTTGCCGCCGCGTCAGGAGCGCTGGCACAGGAGGGTGGCCGGATGATGGTGTGCGACTTCGACGAGACCGAGGTGCCCTGGCGCTCCAAGTTCAGCGCCCATGAGGTCGTGGAGGCGACCGTGGACGGCAAGAGCACGCGGGTGCTGCGGCTTCCATTCGA
>JBNGDZ010000638.1:0-2669 GCA_049975765.1 Armatimonadota bacterium | reverse complement strand
GCTGGAGAGTCTGCTGAAGGAGAACGACGTGGGGCTGGTCACCGCCACGCACGTCAGCAACGGCCTCGGGGTGATCAACCCCGTGCGGGAGATCGGAGAGCTGGCCCACGAGCACGGTGCCTACTTCCTGGTGGACGGCTCACAGTCAGTGCCTCATCTGCCGGTGAAGGTCTCCGACCTGGGCTGCGACTTCCTGGTCTTCAGCGGGCACAAGATGCTCGGGCCCTCCGGCATTGGCGTTCTCTTCGGCAGGGCGCCGCTGCTCGAACGGATGTCCCCCTTCCTGATGGGCGGTGACATGATCGACCAGGTGCATGCTGACAGCTACACGCTGGCCAACGTGCCGTGGAAGTTCGAGGCCGGCACTCCGAACATCGAGGGCGCCATCGGCCTGGGCGCAGCAGTGCAGTACCTGCGCGAGATCGGCATGGAGAACGTGCGCGCCCACGAGAAGCAGCTCACCGCAGCCGCCCTGGATGGCGTGCGGGAGATCAAGGGCATCCGGCTGCTGGGGCCGCGCGACCCGGAGATCAAGGGCGGCGTGGTCACCGTCACGCGGCCCGGCATGCCCGCTCACACGCTGGCCAAGCTGCTCAATGATCGCTATTCCATCCTTGTGCGCTCCGGCTACCACTGTGCACAGCCGCTGTTCGAGTCGCTGGGCTCCGGCCAGACCTGCCGAGCGTCCCTCTATCTGTACAACACCCAGGAGGAGATCAGCCGGTTCGTCGAGGCGCTGGATGTCATCAGCAGGACGGTCTGACCCACCCGGCATGCAGGTTGGTGGGCGCGGCGAACCGAAGGACCGAATGCCGCATGCTGGCCCCGCCGCACCGACGGCCTGTTGAGGGCAGCAGTTCTCCGTCGCTGGCCGAGGCGGACAGGGATACGTCTGGAGGCCCGCTGCCGTGAATGCGCTGCAGGACCAGGCGAACGTCGCCGCCATCCGCGAGGAGCTGGGGCTCACCCAGTTGGAGCTGGCCGACCTCCTGGGCGTCTCGCCGCGCACGGTGCAGAGCTGTGAGCAGGGGTGGCGTCAGCCCAGCGCCGCATTGGAGAAGACGCTGCTGCTGCACCTGATGATCAGCCGCCGCGGCGCTGCTCTGTGCGAGACACCGTGCTGGGAGCACATCGAGTGCTCTCAGGAGGCCCGGGAGCGCTGCCCGGTCTACCGCTCGCGCCAGGGCCACCTGTGCTGGATGCTCACCGGCAACATATGCTGCTCCCAGGGGGAGCGGGTTGAGGACTGGGAGGAGAAGAAGGAGATCTGCCGGGAGTGCTCCTTCTTCCAGAGGCTGCTGTCACGGGGCGGCTGACGCGCCGGCGGCGGGAGTGGGCGTCAACTCGTGGGCAGGTCGTAGTCCTCAGCAACGAACTTGCTGGTATCCACCTCCGCCATCATGCGGTCGATGAACGCGCCCTCATCATCAGGTAGGCCCTCCACCGCCGCCGCCATGATGTCCAGCCAGCGGACCTCCCGCTGGGGGATGTCAACGAGGTCATCGTCACGGCCGTCGCGGAGGATGCGAAGCGCGGTGGCGGCGGCCGCGCGCCCCGCCTGGTAGTGCGAGTCCGCGCCAACGATCACCCTGGCCAGCGTCACTGCGCTCTCGGGCGTGAGGATGAAGGCCTGCGGGTCCAGCGACGCGTCCGAGTCCGCCAGCCAGTCGCGAAGCTGTATGGCCGCTTCGGGGCCCTGTTCCGCGGCGGCGTTGAGCAGCCGGCAGTCGTACTCCAGCTGCTCCAGATAGCAGCTCGGGGCCCAGCCGCCCAGCAACCTCACGTTCTGCACTGACTCGTTACTCCACAGGTCCGCCGCCGCGGCGGCCACATTGCCCAGGGGGCTGGAGTGGGCGCACGCGGCGGTCTTGCCCTCCATCGACATGGGCAGGCCGGTAATGGCCTTGAGGATGATGTTCTCGTAGCCGCAGTCCTTTCCCGGCCCTGCGGCCCCACACTCATAGGCGACCAGCGACCGAACCGCCGACACAGCCCGCACCGCCGCCGCGAAGACCCGTGGGATCATGTTCTGCTCCGCGAGCACCATGGCGGTGTTGGCGAAGCCGCAGGCGGTGTCGCCGGCGGCATGCACGTGCTGATGGCCGTCAGCGATCTCGGTGATGTGCGACCACACGAACTGCATGTCCCGCACGCCCATCACGCAGAGGGCGAAGATCACCTGCGGCAGGTCGCCCATGGTCAGGGCGGTGTCGTGCACCTCCTTGCCGCCGGTGGACTCGATGGCGAGCAGATCCGCTCCCAGATCGGCAGCGCCCGCAAAGGTGGCGAGCGTCTGGTCCCAGAGCTGGCCGCTGCGCATTCTGGGCGGTCGCTGCATGTCGCGGTTGTCGTTGGGCGTGACGCGGAGCGCGCATGGCAGACCCCACGCCGAATGCGCCTCATCCAGCGCGTCCTGTAGCACGCGGATGATCTCCACGGCCCACTCTGGCCGCCGGGTCATCTCCGGCAGGGTCTCGAACTCCACCACCAAACCCCTGCAGTGCAGGCGCCGGGCGCGTTCCAGAGCATCGGTGATGATCTCCCGGTACTGCCCGACGATCCTGGGCCAGGACTCCTCGGTGATCGACACCGCGGGCAGCGTGAAGTTCAGCTCGGGGTAGACGGTGCCGGCGCCGATCCGCAGTCCCCGGCGCGTGGTCACAGGTGCG
>JBNGDZ010000637.1:0-2675 GCA_049975765.1 Armatimonadota bacterium | reverse complement strand
GTGCTGGCCCCGGCGGACCTTGACGCCGGGGTGCTCCGCGATCTCGACGTGCTCCTGCTGCCGCCGGGGGAGCCGGAGGCGGGCTGGCCCGGCGCGCTGGAGGAGTGGGTGAGATCGGGCGGGCTGCTGGTGGGCTTTGCGACCCTGGGGCTGGACGGGCTCTTCGGCATCACCATCGAGGGCGAGGCCGACCACCTCGGCGACGAGTTCACGCCCTCGGGGTGCATCAGCCTCTGCGACGAGCAGTGGACCGCCGGCCTGCTGCCCGACTACGAGCGGGCCACCGCGCTGCCCGTCATCGCGCCCGTGAGGCTCATCTCCGCGCCACAGTGCCGGGAGCTGGCGCGTACGCTCAGCTTCTTCGAACGCGATCTGCACCGGCCGGCGATCATTTGGCGGGAGGTGGGGGAGGGCGCCGCCTGCTGGTGGGCCTTCGACCTCGCCGAGTGTCTCTGGAAGATGCATCAGGGGCGCCCGGTCTACGAGGACTTCGATGGCGACGGCAAGCTCCGCACCATGGATCAGGTCACCACCCGCCCCTGGCCGGGCGATGTCCCCTACGGCGATCTGATGCTCTTCGCGCTGCGGCGCATCCTCGCCGAGCACGGCGCGGTTTTCCTGCATCAGCTCCCGCCTACAGAGGAAGGGGCCATCCCGGACGCGGCCTTCCACTTCGGCGGCGATGACGAGGGCGCCTCGGACGTGCAGGTTCCGGCCGCGCAGTTCATGGCCGACCTCGGCCTGCCCTACCACATTAACATTATGCCCGACGCCGACGGCGTGTTCGGCCTGTCGGCGCAGGACTTCGCCAGACTCCGCGACCTCGGCTGCGAGCGCAGCATCCACTTCAACTTCATTCTGGGCGTCGAGCACCCGTACGCCTTCACGAGGCAGGATCTGGCGCGGCAGCTCGACGCCTACATAGAGACCTTCGGCGAGATGCCCGTGTGCACCGTCTTTCACTGGGTGAGCTGGACCGGCTGGGCGGAGCCGGCGCGCTGGCTCGCGGAGTTGGGCCTGCGTGGGGACAACAACCGGATACACTGGCGCTACCCGCCGGTCAATCCCGTCAACAAGGTCGCCTTCGCCTTCGGCACCTCCTACCCGTTCCACTACTACGACGATCACGCGCACAACAACGCCCGCATCGACTTCGTGAGCCTGCCGATCGCGGCCTATGAGGTCGGCTATCGCCACGGCATCGGCCTCGAGCCCAGCCAGCTTCACCGCGCCATCGAGCTGGCCGGCTTCTGGAACCTCACCATGAGCCTGTTCTTCCATCCGGTGCGGCTGACCGAGGACTATCCGCGCCAGGCGGTGCGGGAGGCCCTCGCGTACATCGACCGCCAGGGGCTCACCGCACTGCACATGGGGACCGACGGGCTCTGCCAGTGGTGGCACGAGCGTGACGCCTCCGCCATCGAGCAGGTCGAGGACGAGGGCGGCGCCACGCGCATCCAGGTCCGGGCCGAGAGCCCGCGCGGCTGCATCGTGCAGATGCTGGCCCGGGAGGGGGAGCCGGCAGTGGAGGCGAACGGTCAGCCGGCGCGTTTCGTGGTCCGCGAGCAGCACGGCGCGCGCTGGCTCTACGTGGCGCTTCCCGCGGGGAGATCGACGGTAACGGTGCGCTGATACGCGCGCGGCGGAGAACGTAGCTCGACGCACAGGGAGGGCGAAGTGAGGATCATGGACATCGCGGTGCTGGCACTGCAGGTCGGACTGTTGACGCTGGCGTTCGCGGCCTCGGCCGCGGGGGATGCCGATTCGCCACTCGACGCGCAGCGCGCGGAGGAGATCGCCGGAATGCTGCCCGAGCAGGCGGAGGGCCTCGGGCGGCCCATCACTGACCGGGCGGCGTGGGAGCGCCTGGGCGAGACGGAGGCGTATCAGTCCATCGTCGAGCGGGCCGAGCGGCTCCTGGACGAGCCCCTGCCGGAGCAGCCGGATGAGCTCTACCTCGAGTTCTCGCGGACCGGGAACCGCAGCCGCTGGCAGCGCGTCGCCAATCAGCGGCGCGGGCGGCTGGCGCCGCTGGTGCTGGCTGAGTGCGTCGAGGATCAGGGCCGCTTTCTGCCCGCCATCGAGGAGCTCGTGGAGGCGATCTGCGCCGAGCGGACCTGGGTGATGCCCGCCCACGACCGCAGCCTGGCGAACTTCAATGGGGAGCGGGTTGACATCGACCTGGCCTCCTCCGCCCTCGGCTGGAACATGGCGACGGCGAGCTGGCTTCTGGCGGATCGCCTCAGCGAGCAGACGCGCGCGCTCATCGCCGAGAACGTCGAGGCGCGCGTGTTGACTCCGTTCGAGGACATGTTCAGCGGCGAGCGGGAGCATAACTGGTGGATGCATACCACCAACAACTGGAACGCCGTCTGCCTGGCGGGAGTCACCGGCGCGGGCCTGGCGCAGATCGATCAGCGCCAGCGGCGCGCGGAGTTCGTGGCCGCCGCCGAGCAGTACTCCATGAACTTCCTCCGCGGCTTCACCGAGGACGGCTACTGCAGCGAAGGCCTGGGATACTGGAACTATGGCTTTGGCAACTATGTTCTGCTGGCGGACACAGTGTGGCAGGCAACCGATGGCGGCCTGGACCTGCTGGCCCGCGAGGAGGCGCTCCAGCCGGCCCTCTTCGGCGCCCGCATTCAGATCATCGGCGGCGTCGCCCCCGCCTTCGC
>JBNGDZ010000636.1:0-2677 GCA_049975765.1 Armatimonadota bacterium | reverse complement strand
CTCAGATCATCACCGTCCACCCCACGGGCCGCGTGCACCTGCGCTATGAGTTCGACTGGCTGCGGCTGCTGCATCTGCGTGGCGCGAACCTGGTCATCGCCATGCGCGCCGCGCCGCTCGACGGCTGCCGATGGCGGGCGGACTTCACCAGCCACGCCCTGAGCGGAAGCATCAGCGCCGACCCGAACGAGCACTCACTCTCGGAGGTTCGGGGGGATCTGCGCACCTTCACCGTAGACTGCGGCACCGCGCCGCTGCATCTATGGGTCAATGACGGGGCACAGGTGACCGCTCAGCGCTGGAATCCCGAGGATTACGCGTTCTTCATGCGAGTGCCGGAACTGGGGTACCCTCCGAGGGCCTACCCCGGCGTGCGGTCCCTGATCGATCTGGACGTCGTGCTGCCGGTCGCGCGAGAGGACTGAGCTGAGATGGCGACGAGACACCTGCGCGTGGGAGCGAGCATCGTAGTGCTGCTGGCGTCGCTGCAGATGGCGGGCGCCGAGTGCACGGTGCAGGAGACCACCGTCATGGGCGAGCCGGCCATCGTGCTCGAGAACGAGCTGGTCCGCCTGCGGGCCCGACCGACGATGGGCGGCCGGCTCGACGAGCTATTCTACAAGCCCGCCGAGGCGCATCTCACCTCACGCAGCGAGGGCACCGTGTTCGTGGACCGGCTGTGGAACTACGCCAACGCCGACGTCTACCGGCAGTGGACCGAGGCCGTCTACAGCTACACGGTTGAGCGAACGCCGGAGCGTGCGGTGATCACTATGACCGGCCCCGGCTCCGTGGGCCCGGGGCGGCTCATGACCTTCGAGAAGACCATCAGCATCGAGGCCGGCTCCAGCGCCGTACGCGCCGACTACCGCTTCCGCGTGGGCCAGGAGGCCATGCAGCCGCTGCGGGTGGGTCTGTGGTGGCACAACCGACTGGGTGTGCCGCAGGAACAGAATACCTACTACGTCCCGACCGCCGAGGGCGTCAAGGCCGCCAGCTACGGGGCCGGCGGCGGTGGGGAGTACTGGTGGTACGATCCGGCGCGCGGCTGGTCGGCGGTGGTGGCCGAGAGCGGCGCGGGGGTAGCGGCGGTCACAGAGTTCCCTGCGCTGATGCTCTTCTACAACTGGATGGGCGGGGATGTGGCGAGCCTGGAGTGGGCCTTCCGCTCCCGCGAGATCCCCAGCGGCGCGGCGCTGGAGACCACCGCCTGGCTGCTGCCATTCGACGGCCTGGGCCGAATAGCGGGGGCCGCGTCGGAGGCGGTCGTCGGCCTGGGCGACGCCCCGGACTCCATCGACGCCCCAGGCGCCGTTCCGCTCACGGTGCAGCTCTCGTCTCCGCAAGCCCTGACCGCCAGCGTGAGGCTCAGCGCCCGGCGGCTGCCGGATGGCGAAGCCCGGGAGGTGGCGACCTGGACCGCGGAGCTGCAGCCCGGTCAGAGCCACGAGCACGAGCTGTCGGTAGAGCTGCCTCAGACCGGCACCTGGGCGCTGCGCGGCGAGGTGCGGGCGGATGACGCGCGCCTGACGGACTTCGCCCACGAGGTAGTGGTCGGCGAGCGCAGCGGACAGATCGCGCTGGAGCCCCTCGAGGAGCGTGTGGGGCGGGTCGGCGAGCGCTTCGAGGACAAGCTGACCGCCCGCGGCACCGGCCCGGAGGATCGGCCACCATCCGAAGAGGTGGTCACGCCGCACGTGAAGTGGGCCAGGCCGCTGGCCGGCGGCCCGGTGCGCGCGCTGATCATCAACGATCTGCTCGTGGGCAGGGAGACGGTGGAGCTGGCCCAGCGCCTGGATATGGACTACGACGCGCCCACGATCACCACACCCTACGCCATGAGCGCCACCACGGGCATGTTCGGCAGGGCCGTCAACCTGGAGTGGTCCCTCGACAACATCCGCGCGCTGCTCGAGGAGAACCGGTACGAGGCCATCCTGATCGGCGGGCTCTCCGCCGAGCTGTTTCCCGAGGATGTCATCGACGCGATCCTCGAGCAGGTGGAGCGGGGAGCCGGGCTGGTGTGGGCCAATCCCAACGGCTGCTCCGAGGAGCTGTGGGAGGTTTTGCCCTTCGGGGGAGTCGAGGGCGGATCGCGCCCGGCCTTCTCCTGGCACGCCGAGCAGGAGCACTACCTGACCGTCGGCATTCCGTGGGAGGCCCTGCCCCCCACCGACACCACCCGCTACACCGACGATGGTCAGGTATTGGCGCGGGCCGACAGGTATCCGCTACTGGCGGTGAAGGACCACGGAGAGGGGCGGATCGTGGGCCTGGGTTACTGCACCTCCTGGCAGGGCCCGGGCAGCTACTCCAACGGCCTCACGCCCTGGATTCAGTTCGCGCCGGCTAAGTTCGACTACTGGGAGTACTACCACAGCCTGCTGGCAAAGTGCATGCTGTGGGCCGCCGGCCGCGAGCCACGCGCGCGGATCGCCTCGCTGTCAGTCGAGCCCGCTGATCCCCTCCAGGGCGGCGACGCGCCCACACTTCACATTGCGCTCGACGGCGCCACCGGCGCGGTGAAGGGGGAGCTCCGCGTTGTGGATGAGTTCGGTGGCGCGGAGCACAAGGGCCAGATTGACCTCGCCGCAGGCGAGAACGCCGTTCCGCTGCCTGACGGCCTCCCCGGCGGCCTGCATCTCGTCGATCTGATACTCCGCGACCAGGAGGGGGC
>JBNGDZ010000635.1:0-2691 GCA_049975765.1 Armatimonadota bacterium | reverse complement strand
GGTCGGGCTTCCAGCCCGACTGCCGTTCCGAGGGCAGGTCTTCACAGCCGCCGCGCCGTTCGTCGTGTCGCGCTTCTCCCGAAACGCCCGGCAATGATGGGAGGCGGGCGCCCTGGCCCGCCCGTGGGCCCAATACCCACAACTCCGGGCCGGGTGAGCCTACCGAACGAATGTTTCACGTGAAACATTCCCCGCCGCGCTCAGCCTTCGAGAGCGTCGGCGAGGGCCGCACCGGACAGCCCCGGGGCCACGACGTACACCGGCTCGTCCCCGAGTGTCACGTCGGTTGGCTCGCCGGGCAGGGCATTCCCCATGAGATCCACGACCGACCAGCCATCGGGGACATCCAGGCCGACGTCCGCGCCATTCTCGGTCCAGCATACCGCCACGGCGCGCTCCGGGCCGGCGAACACCTCGGCGTGCCAGGCCTCGCGCGCGACGGTCGCGGCGTGCGGGCAGCCGCGCAGCAGCCGCTCCATGGCCATCCACGCCATCAGCTTGGGCCGTGGAGCCCCGGTGATCTCAAGGCCGGAGTAGTCGAGATACGCCCGCGCCAGCGGTGGGACCTTCTGGAAGTAGTAGAAACGCTGCCCGATGCCGGCAGCCATCTCCAGCGCCGAGGCCTGCACCAGGCGGATAGCGCCCTGCCGCCAGTTCATCGGTGGCCGAACGCGCTGCGGCGGCAGCTCCTCGAAGTCGAGCCCGTCCAGGAAGGTCGTGTCCACCACACCGCCCTCAGAGCAGATCAGCGGCATCCGCGGATGCCCGTGCGTCTCAAGCAGCCCGCGGAAGTACTCGACATCCTCCAGGACAGCCTCCGGTGGCTCGCTGGCGGAGACGTAGCGGTGGTATGAGAGCCAGTCGCAGTGCTCCAGCAGGCCGGCCTCCATGGCCTGCTCCGCCCACTCTCGCGCATGGCTGGACAGTCCTCCGCCGCCGATGATGATGCACCCCGGGTCCGCCTGCTTCGCCACCTCATAGGTGATGCGAAGCAACTGCACGTACTCCTCCGCACTGCCCTGCCAGAAGCCGCCATGGTGGGGCTCGTTCCACACCTCCCAGCGGCGGATGCGGTCGCGGTAGTGCTCGACGGTCCGCCGCACATACTCGGCGTATTCGGCCGGGTCGCGTGGGGGGTAGTTGTGGGCTCGGGCGTCCTGGGGATAGTCCTCCGGCACCCGCGCCGCCCAGCGCGGCGTGCCCAAGAACACCCCCAGCACGTGCATCCCGTTGTCCACGCAGCGGGTGATGGTCTCATCGCCGTGAAAGGCCCAGTCATCCTCCGCAGGCTGTACGCGATACCACCGCGTGGACTGGATCATGTCGTGGCAGCGGGCCCACTTGAGGCCGTAGCGCCCGGCCTGCTCGATGTAGTTGCGCGTCTGCTCGGGATGTCCGCCGAAGTAGCTGTCCTCCACAGGCTCATTCACGTCCGGCTCCGGCACCACCCCGAATGAGGCCACGTCCCTGCTGCCCTCGAAGTCGCCACAGGTCAGGTCGCAGCGGAGCTTGAAGATGCCGAGCCGATCGGTGGAGACCCGCAGGTCGGCCGCCGCCTCCTCCCCCGCGTCGAGCCGCAGCGTCAAATCGCCTACGGCGCGCTCGTTGAGATGGAAGTCCAGCAGCGTGAAGCGCAGCTCCGCGGCCACCGGTGTCCCGCCGGGGTTGGTGACGGGAATGCGCAGCTCAATCTCCTCTCCCGGCGCCACAACGGCATCCGGAAAGCGGTTCGTCCACCAGTGGAGCCCCACCGTGACCGGCCACTCCGGCTCCACCGGCATGGGCACGGTCCGTAGAACCTGTGCGGCCTCCTCCGGTTGATCCACCAGGCGCGCCACCTCATCGTCCGAGAGCATTCGACCCCAGAGGGCGAGCTCGTCATACTCCCCCGGGGCCTGCCAGGCCAGACCGAACTGGAAGTCCTGAGCCGTGTCGCTGGATGCGATCCAGACGGTCTCGGTCTCACCGGCCAGCTCGCCGTCCACGTAGAGGCGCTTGCGCTGCTCACCACCGTGCCACGAAACGGCAATGTGGTGCCACGATCCGGCGCTCCAGGCCTCCATGCTGTAGGTGGGGGAGTAGTCCCACCTCCAGCCCTCCGGTCGGCCGGTGCCGGTCATGACGGTGAGCGAGCCGTGGTCGCGGTTCCAGAAGATGCGGAAGCCGCCGGTGGAGAACATGAAGCGGCCCCGGGGCTGGTCGGGCTGGTCGCGACGACCATCCCAGGCAGGCGCCACCCAGAACGCAACGGTACCCACGTCGCGCCGGAAGTTCCCTGGACCGAAGTATGTCACCGCCGTCTCCGTATCGTGGTCTGGGAGACTTATGGCCTGGCCCACGCGGCCGGGGACGGTCTCGGCGGCTTCGGCCCGGTCTCGCACGCGGGCGTTGCCGAAGGCGTAGTCCGGCCCGGCGCCCTCCTCGAATCCGGCGTAGAAGCGCAGGCCGTCGGTCAGGTCAGCCGTGGCACCCACGCCCAGGGAGACCAGAAGCGCCACGGCGAGCGGGAGCAGTTGTCGGCGGCACATCGTGGACCACCCGGTAGAGGGCACCCGCCGGCGGGCTGGTAGCCCCGGCCCACGCGACAGATGCAGCATGAGATGGCGGGGCGACCGCGCTGGGCCGGCCTCGCGCCTTCGGCGCTCGGGCGGCCCCTCCGACGGCGAACGGCAGCAGGCTGGAAGCCAGGCC
>JBNGDZ010000634.1:0-2695 GCA_049975765.1 Armatimonadota bacterium | reverse complement strand
GTGGCTCAACCGGGAAGCAGCCAGCCGTCTCTGCTGTACTCCTCGCGGAAGCCACGGTAGAGGCCGCTGGTAGTCCAGATCTCGTCGGCGATCTCCTGCCACTGCCGAGCACGCTCGGCCACATCCTCGTGCAGCTCGTCGAGGATGCGCTGCCCCTCCTGGGTGGAGTGGGCGGTCGTGGACTCCACGGCCTCCTTGAGCACTTCCGGGTGGTCCACGATCTGGCAGGGCGCCAGAGGGTTGTTCATCTTCTCGTCCTGGCCCTCGCGGATGCATCTGAAGAACTCGCTGGACAACGCATCGCGCAGAGGCGTCTGAGAGTCCGTATCGTGGATGTTGTGCGCCGAGTAGAGCATGAAAACGCAGGGGCAGATGTCACCGCGATGCGTGACGTGCATGTAGCCGCCGGAGCGCCCGGCGGCGATGCAGCCCTTGGTGAGCACCCCCGAGTTCCAGAAGTCGGCCACGAAGATCGGCTTGGTGTTGAGCCACCGCCAGGTATTGCGGGCCATGTCGGCCCGCTGCCGGGGGGTGACCATCAGGGACAGGTCGGGATCGCGCCCCACGGGCACGTACATGAAGTACCACGCGTAGATGCAGCTGCGGTCGATAAGCATGTCGATGAACTCATCGGAGCCCACCACCTCGGCGTTGTGCGCTGTGTAGGTCACGGAGGCGCCAAAGAGGGCCCCGTGCCTGCGCAGGTTCGCCATGGCCTCACAGATGCGCTCGTAGACGCCCTCGCCCCGACGAGCATCGGTCTGCTCCTGATAGCCCTCCAGGCTGATGGCCGGGCTGATGTTGCCAAGCTCGGCCATCTCCGCGGCCATCTCATCGTCGATGAGCGTGCCGTTGGTGTACATCAGAAAGAGCATGTCGCTGTACTGCTCGAACAGGTCGCGCAGCCCCCGCTGCTCGCCGCGGATCCTCTTCCACAGCATGGTGGGCTCGCCGCCGGAGATGGTGATGAAGCGCCCTCCCCAGCCACGGACCTCCTCAATGAGGCCCACCATGTCGTCGTAGGAGAGGACCGGCTCCGTGTCGCCGTAGGCGCCGGCATAGCAGCCCCTGCAGCGCAGGTTGCAGGCGGCCACCGGTGAGATGACGATGAAGGACGGAGCGGGGATGCCGTTCTCGGACTCGAACTGAGTCCGCCTCCGGTAGCCCTCCCAGCCATGCTCCACGAAGAGGTTCGCGATCGCGCGCAGGTAGCGTTCGTTGCACTGGTTGACTATTCTCCGGACGAGTTGGACCGCGGAGTGATCGTTGTCAATGGCCCACTCCAGCCGCCGGAGCTGGTCACGATGAGCAGCCGTGGGCACCAGATACTTGCCGAAGCGCGCTGCGGTCCGCAGACGCGAGACGAAGCGGTCCTCATCCCGGCCCAGGTGCACGACACTGTCAACGACCCGACGCTTGATGTCAATCACGCGAGACCCTCCAGCCAGCAGGCACGGTCTCAAGTGACACTCGACCTTCTGTGTGATTCGACGGCGGACGCAGAACTCCTGCTTTGCGGTGACACGGAACAGCTTGCACACCGAGACCGACGCCCGGAGGATATCGGCGAGCGGGCTGATCGCGCACATGGCGGGGACCAACGTGGGGATGTACGCCTGGTCGAACGTCTGCTGCGACGGGAGCTGGAGCACCCACCCTCTGGATGGATACGCCAACGGGCAGAAGATCGATGACAGCGCGGCCGCCCGGCACAACTCCGGGGAGAACCTGGCTTTCTGCGACGGTCACGTGAAGTGGAACAACACCCGGTCGAACCTCGCCAACATCTGGGGGATGATGGATCCGACGAAGTGAGCGCCGAGAGGCGAGTTCGCAGATGAGGGCCCGCCACGATGGCCGGCCCTCATCGTGTCTGATGTCGCTGTCGCCAACTGCTGGGCGTCAGTGAGCGGAGCAGGAGATGCAGGGGTCGTAGGCCCTCACCAGCATCTCCAGCAGGTGCTGGATGCGGTCCGTGCTCTGGCCCACGATCTGCGGGACGAACTGGCGCATGTCGGCCTCGAGGCTCCCCAGGTTCTGGGCGGTGGGGATCACGTGGTTGGCGGACAGGCACTTGCCCTCGGCATCGTAGCGGTACTCGTGGAAGAGGATCCCCCGGGGGGCCTCCACGGCACCGACGCCGTGGCCCTCCCCCACCTCCACCTCGGCCTGCTGCTGCTGGGGGTCCACGCCGCGGGTGGTGATCTCGTCGATGAGGTGGATGGCGTCCTCCACGCAGTGCACGCACTCCACGAGTTGCGCGACGGTGATCAGGAAGGGGTTGTGCACCGGCGGATGCATCCCCAGCCGGTCGGCCGCAGCCTTCGCCGCCCCGTGAAGCTGGTCGTAGTTGTTGTTGAAGCGCGCCAGGGCGCCCACCATGTACTCCGGCCGGTTCCAGCGGGCGTGCTTGGCGGTGGAGGTCTCCACCACTCGCTCCTCGATGGCGTCGCGGTAGCGGCGGGTCGGCAGGCGATGGCCCTCACTGGAGAACAGGTCGCCGGCGTAGAAGGCGTAGCGGTCCGGGTGTTTGAGCGAGACGTATTCAGTGGGCCTCTCCAGGTCCGGCGGCTCAACAGTGGCGAACAGCTCCACGGAGGCCTCAAGGTCCTCCCTGATGTCCACGAGCCGCCGGCGCATGGGCTGGAACTGGGTCGGATCGTGCAGGAAGCTGAAGCCGCCCACGGTCATGGCC
>JBNGDZ010000633.1:0-2716 GCA_049975765.1 Armatimonadota bacterium | reverse complement strand
AACCATGTCAGAGTTGATACTCGCAATCGAGGACGAGGAGGACGTGCAGGAGGCCATTGTCGCCGCGCTGGAGGCGGGCGGCTTTCGCGTCATCACCGCATCTGTCGCCGAGGAGGGGCTGGAGCGGCTGCTCGCAGAGCGACCGGACCTGGTGGTGCTGGATCTCATGCTCCCGAAGATCAACGGCATGGACGTGTGCGCCATCATCCGCGAGCGGTCAGAGGTGCCCATCGTGATGCTCACGGCCCTCGCCGAGGAGGATGACCGCGTCGAGGGCCTCACCCGTGGCGCCGACGACTACATCACCAAGCCCTTCCGGGCGCGCGAGTTGACGGCCCGGGTGCGTGCGGTCCTGCGCCGCAGCAAGCACTGGTCCAGCCGAGACCGGGAGCTCATGGAGGTCGGAGAGCTGCAGATCAGGCCCGCAGCTCGCGAGGTGACTCTGAGAGGAGAGCCCGTGGACCTCACGCCCAAGGAGTTCGATCTCCTGGAGTACCTGGCGCGCAACACCGGCCGCGTGGTGCCGCGCGAGCGCCTGCTGGACCGAGTGTGGGGGGAGGACGAGTACATCGATCCCCGCACCCTCGACGTGCACATCCGGTGGCTGCGCGAGAAGATAGAGGAGGATCCGAGCGAGCCGCAATGGCTGCTGACCGTGCGCGGGGAGGGCTACAAGCTGGTTGAGCCCTGACGGGCCGCCGACGCGACGCTCGAGTCCGTCCTCACGCAACCGTAGCTAACCCCTCACGCCCCTGCGAGCGAGACCATGGCCGAGAGCATCCTGATCGTCGAAGACGAGAGCAGCGTCGCGGAGGCCATTGCCTACACCCTCGCCCAGGAGGGCTTCGAGACCGAGATCGCAGCAGACGGTCGCCAGGCCCTCGACGCCTTCGAGGAGGATCCGCCGTCGCTGGTGATCCTCGACCTCATGCTGCCCGGCCTCAGCGGCTGGCAGCTGTTCACCGCCTTCCGCCGCCAGCGCGACGTGCCCATCATCATGCTCACCGCGCGCACCGAGGAGACGGATCGAGTGGCCGGGCTGGAGATGGGGGCCGACGACTACGTCCCGAAGCCCTTCAGCATGCGCGAGCTGGTGGCCCGGGTGCGGACCGTCCTGCGCCGGTCCGCACGCGGCGAGGACGAGGACGGCGTGCACCTGCTAGACAGCGGCGACGTCAGGGTGGACACCGGCAGTCACGAAGTGATGGTGCGCGGGGAGCGGGCCACGCTCTCTCCCAAGGAGTTCGGGCTGCTAACGTTCCTGATGCAGAACCCCGGCCGGGTGCGAACCCGCGACGAGATCATCGCCAGAGTGTGGGGCGGGGAAGAGTACCTGGACCGGCGCACCGTGGACGTCCACATCCGCTGGCTACGCCAGAAGATCGAGGACGACCCGGCCGACCCGCGTCACCTGATCACCGTTCGTGGCGTCGGCTACAAATTCGTGGAGTGAGCCCATGGCTTCCCTGCGGTGGCGGGCCTTCCTGGCTATCGGGGCTCTCCTGGTGCTCTTGGGCCTGGTCACCTGGCAGGTCATCAGCTCCTACGGCGCCGTCGGCACCACCCCGCTGACCGCCGTGGTCGCCATCTTCCTGGGCGCCTGTGCAGGAGCCTGGCTGGTCGCCGCCTGGCTGGCCCACTTCGTCGGCGAGCCCCTGCAGCGGATGACGAACATGGCCCAGCGAATGCGGCAGGGCGATCTCAGCGTCCGGGTGCACGACGTCCGCCCGGGCGTCATCGGTCGCCTGGCTGAGGAGCTTAACGCCACCGCCGAGAGCCTCCAGGCGGAGCTCTCCCAGGCGAGAGCACAGGGCCGCCACTATTCCGCGATCCTCCAGCAGATGACCGACGCCGTCGTGGCGGTTGATGACCGGGGGCGAGTGGAGTTTGTGAATCGCACCTTCGCGGCCCTTTTTGACGTTTCCCCCGATGAGGCCGCCGGCCGTCCGCTGGAGAATGTCACCCTTCACTACAAGCTCAGCGCTCTTGTCTCACGGGCCCTCGAGCAGGGCACCGTCCAGCGGGACCAGCTCCGTCTCACCCATCCCCACAAGCGCGTCCTCGAGGGCGTTTGCACCCCGCTGACAGATGAAGGGGAGGTCACCGGGGTGGTGGGGCTGCTGCACGACATCACCGAGCTGCGCGAGGTCAACCGCGTTCGGCAGGACTTCGTCGCCAACGCCAGCCACGAGCTGCGCACGCCCGCCGCCGGGATCAAGGCCCTCGCGGAGGCGCTGCAGGCCGGCGCCATCAACGATCCCCAGCGCGGCCCCAAGTTCTGCCAGCAGATCGTGGAGGCGGCCGACCGGCTGACGGAGACCCTTGATGACATGCTCACCCTCACCCGCGTGGAGCGAGGCGAGAAGCTGCTCGAGCCCTGCACCTTGCGGGCCGCCGGCGCCGTAGAGGAGGCCGTCTCCCAGATCCGACCGGCCGCCCGCGCTAAGGGCATCGAGCTGACGACCGAGGTCGGCGAGGGCGACCGCGTGTTCGCCCACCCCGACTCCCTGCAGACCCTGCTGGTGAACCTGCTCGACAACGCTGTGAAGTACACGCCGGAGGGAGGATCGGTGGTGGTCCGCGGACGCTCTTTGCCCGGCGGCTATGAGCTGGCCGTGGCCGACACCGGCGTGGGCATTCCCGAGGCGGAGCAGGAACGAGTCTTCGAGCGCTTCTACCGCGTGGACCGCGCGCGCGACCGAGCCACGGGCAGCAC
>JBNGDZ010000632.1:0-2726 GCA_049975765.1 Armatimonadota bacterium | reverse complement strand
GACCGTCGAAGGCCGGACGCTCACCGTTGACTTCCAGGGCCCCGACACCAACTACTTCCACGGCAGCGTGACGCTGCCCGCCGAGCCGAGCACGGGCTACCGCATGGTCGGCGAGGTACGAACCATGGGCCTGGAGACCGGCCAGGGAGCCGGCTTCCAGATCGGCGACGCGCGCGGCTGGGAGGAGACGCGCTCCTGCAGCGTGGGCGGCGACGTCAAAGGGGACGCCGACTGGACGACGGTGACGCTGGACTACACCACGCTCGAGGACGCCGAGGGCATCACCGTCATGGCCCGGCGGCTGGGCCATGACGGCGGCGATGACCCCGTCAGCGGAACGGCCCAGTTCCGGCTGGTTAGTCTGCAGCGCTTCGAGCCCTGGAACCCCGGGGCGGTTCCGGACGTGTCCGTGAACGCCGCCACCCGCGAGGATGGCTCCGTGACGCTAATGATCGTCAACACCAACCTCGACGAGGCGGTGCCTGCCTCCATCGTCGTCGAGGGCATGACGGGATCAGCCGCGCAGGCCTGGTCGCTGGTCGGGCCCCAGCCGTGGTCGCACAACTCCGGCGGCGAGACGCCTGTGGAGCTCGTAGAGACACCTATCGTAGATGCTGGTGCTCAGTGGTCGGTAACGCTGCCGAGGCACTCGCTGACGGCCGTGGAAGTCACTCCGTAGCGGAGGGAAGACCGTGCCTGAGAGACCGGTCCTGAAGGTCTGTGGCCTGACGCGCATCGCGGACATGCGCGGCGCCGAGGCGGCTGGCGCCGACTTCTGCGGGCTGATCGTGGAGATCGAGCGCTCTCCCCGGTGCATCACGCGCGACCAGGCAAGGCTGCTGGCCCGAGCCTGCCGCGCGCGCCCGGTGGTGGTCGTGGAGGACATGACCCCGACGGACACCGCCACGCTCGTTGAGGCCACGGGCGCCGCTGCCGTGCAGCTTCACGGGGGTGAGGCGGCCTACCTTCGCGAGGTCGCTGAGGCGGTGGGTGAGGCCGCGGAGCTGTGGCGGCCGATCGGGCTGGCCGAGGAGGCGGAGGAGCGCGACGCCGCCGTTGAGCAGGCGATGGAGGAGATCGAGGCGGCGCTTGAGGCCGGGGTCGGGACGATCGTGCTCGACACGCGCACCGCGCAGGGCACCGGCGGCTCCGGCCGGACCTGCGACTGGGAGGCCGCGGCCGCCATCGTGCACGACTGCAAGGTCCCCGTCATCCTGGCAGGGGGGCTGACTCCGGACAACATCGCGGAGGCACTTGAGACCACGGACGCGGCCGGTGCAGACCTGTCCAGCGGTGTGGAGCGCGAGCCCGGCCGCAAGTGCCCCATGCTCTTGCGCGAGCTGGCGAGGGCCCGGCAGCAGATGACCAGACAGCGGGGCGGATAGAGGGATTCGGCGTGAGCGCGCGAATGTACCTATTCCCACGCGGACGCCAACGGGTTTGCATCAACCGACAGGAGGAGATCGTGGATGTCTGACGAGAAGCTTGCAGTTGACGGCGGCGAACCGATCCGGACCGAGCCGTTCCCTCCGTGGCCGTACTTCGAGCAGGACAGCATTGACGCGGCCATGGAGCCCATAAAGACAGGGAAGGTCAACTACTGGACAGGCGAACTGGGAATGCAGTTCGAGAGGAAGTTCGCCCAGTGGGTCGGCACGGAGTTCGCCATCTCCACCTCCAGTGGCACCACGGCCCTGCACACGGCGCTGGGCGGGCTGGGGATCGGTCCAGGCGATGAGGTGATCGTGCCAAGCTACACCTTCATCGCCTCGTCGATGTGTGTGCCCCAGGCCGGGGCGATTCCGGTGTTCGCGGACGTTGAGAAGCTCACCCACACCATCTCGCCGGAGTCCATCAGGGAGAAGATCTCCCCGCGGACGAAGGCCATCATCCCCGTGCACCTCTACGGCTGCATCTGCGACATGGACCCGATCATGGAGATCGCCGAGGAGTTCGACCTCTACGTGATCGAGGACACCGCCCAGGCGCACGGCGGCGAGTACAAGGGCCGGAAGGTGGGCTCCATCGGCCATGTGAACGCCTTCAGCTTCTGCCAGTCCAAGCACTTCACCACCGGTGGCGAGGGGGGCATGGTCACCACCGACGATGAGGACTGGGCCTGGGAGTGCCGGTCCTTCCGCGACCACGGCTACGACGTCTCCGAGCGCATGCGCTTGCTGGAGCTGGAGGCCAAGCTGCCCTACATCCACAAGCGGATCGGCTTCAACTTCCGCATGACCGAGATGCAGTCGGCGATCGGGATCGTGCAGCTCGAGAAGATGGACACCTGGCACACGCCGGTCCGACGGCGCAATGCCAAGATCCTCGACGAGGAGCTGGAGGGCGAGGAGTACATCCTGGCGCTGCCCATCGACACCGAGGAGCGGCGCAACGCCTACTGGCAGTACCCCATCATCCTCAACACCGACAGGCTGTCGGTGGAGGCGCGGGACTTCTTCGCGGCGGTCGACGCCGAGGGCTGCCCGGCCGGCCCGGTCATGTGGCCGCAGAGCTACAAGGAGGAGTGCTACCGCAGGCACATCGGCTTCGGTCGGCTGAAGTACCCTTTCCGCGACCCGAACGTGCGGGCGGAGGCCGTGGACTACATCAACACCTTCTGCCCCAACGCCGCGTGGGTGGAGTCGCGCACGTTCTTCGTCCCGGTGCACCCAACCTACGAGGAGGAGGACATGCACGACATCGCCGCGGCCATCAAGAAGGTGGGG
>JBNGDZ010000631.1:0-2728 GCA_049975765.1 Armatimonadota bacterium | reverse complement strand
CTGTAGCTCCCACTCCGGCCGCGGCCACTCCACCAGCCCCAGCTTGCGAACCGGCCCGTAGGCCAGGTGCAGCCCATGTCGCGTCTCCAGGTCCGCGTCATCGTAGAAAAACACGCGTCGTGACATGATCAGCGCCTCCCTTGTTCATCCCCGTGGAGGAAAGAGGTTTCGGCACCGGCGGCGAACTGTCCTTGCAGCGATACCCTATGCAGATAGGTGTCGGCTGTCACACCGAACCGTCGCCGTTGTACGGGAGGCACACGCAGACACGATGTCCGAAGACACCATGACCCCGCGCGAGCGGCTGCTGGCCGCGATCGAGTTCACGGGGCCGGATCGCTGCCCCATCCATCACTACATCTTCCCCGGCGCGCTGTGGCGGCATGGCGAGCGGCTCATGGAGCTGGTGGAGCGCTACCCGGACGACTTCGGCAACGCCAACATCAAGGCCAACCTGCAGCGGATGCCGGAGGGCGATGAGACGGACGAGGACGTGGTGGAGTACGAGGACGCCTGGGGGACGGTCTGGCGCAGGCTGCGGGGCTACACCTCCGGCGAGGTGCTGCGGCCGGCGATCCCCGACTGGGACGCCTGGAAAGACTACCAGTTCCCGCCCCCGCCGCCCGACGAGCACTTCGAGCAGTTCGCGGCCAGCGCACGGCAGCGCCATCCCGAACAGTTCGTAACCGCGGGCGGCGGCGGCTTCTTCCAGCTCATGCAGCACATGCGGGGGCCGGCGAACTACTTCGCCGACCTCGCCGAGGACCACCCCGGCGCCCACGAGCTGGCCGACCGCATGGTGGAGCACAACCTCTACCGCATCAAGCGCTACCTGCAGGCCGACGTGGACTGCATCACCTTCGGCGACGACTGGGGCGCTCAGCACCGCCTCCTGATCCACCCGGACATGTGGCGTAGCTTCTTCAAGCCTCGCTACGCCCGCATGTTCGAGCCCATCCGCGACGCCGGGGTGCACGTGTGGTTCCACACGGACGGCTGGATCCTGGAGATCATTGAGGACCTGATCGAGATCGGCGTGACGGTCCTCAACCCTCAGCACCCCTGCATGGGCACCCAGCGGGTGGGGGAGATCTGCGGCGGCCGGGTGTGCATCCGGACGGACATCGACCGGCAGTGGATCATCCCCTTCGGCACGCCCGAGCAGATCGAGGAGGCGGTGAAGGAGGCCATCGCAGCCTTCGGCAGCTTTGGCGGCGGCTGCATCCTCCACGGTGAGGTGGGCCAGGAGGTGCCGCTTGAGAACATAGAGGCACTCTACGCGGCCTTCTACGAGTACGGCCGCTACCCACTGCAGTGGCTGGAAGACTGATCGGATCGTGGCGGCCGGCGCCCCCGGGCGCCGACCGTTCACGTCCGCGGCTACGCTATCTCCACAAGCTCCAGGTCGAAGGTAAGGGTCTCGCCCGCGAGCGGGTGGTTGGCGTCCAGGGTGACAGTCTCGTCGCCAACCTCAGCCACCCGAGCGGCGAAGGGCTGTCGATCCTGGCCCTGGACCTGTAACTGCATGCCCACCTCGGGCTCGATCTCGTCAGGGATCTGGTCACGCTGGACCTCGAAGATGGCGTTCTCCTGACGCGGTCCATAGCCCTGCTCGGGGGCGATCTCGACAGTCCTCGTCTCGCCCTCCTCCATGCCCCTGACCGCGTCCTCAAACCCCGGGATGACCTCGCCTTCGTCGATGGTGAACTCGATCGGCTCTCGTTCGCGCGAGCTGTCGAAGACCGTGCCGTCCTCGAGCTTGCCGGTATAGTGCACCTTCACGGTGTCTCCGTCTGATGCCTGTGCCATGGATCCGCCCTTCCAGGTCTATGATGGTTTGGCGAGAACCGCGGCAGTGGCCGTGGTCATCGTGACGGGCTCTCGCTACCTGTGCTACATATCTCTTCGCGGCTCGCAGATCGATGCCTGCCTGAAGGTCCGCATCAGCTTCCACGGGTCCACAAGCCGGCCGTCGCCCCGAGACGCTCCCGCGTCTGTCCCAGCGTCCCGAGCCTCGCTGGAAGAGTCACTGTCGCTCAAGCGCTGTGACTCAATCAAAGGCCGCCACCTCCGACAAGAGGTGGCGGCCTGATCTGCGCTTCCTGCCCGGCTGCGCTGCATGGCAGACGGAGCGCGGTTTCTACCGGGAGAGCACGCGCCGGCTCAGGTCAGCCGCCTCCACGGAGGCCGCCGACGGCGCATGGCTTGGCTCAGTCCAGGTCGAAGTGCTCGACGTCGGTCACGAAGCCCTCGTTCTGCGCCTTGGCATGGCCGTCCGCGAAGGTGACGTTCGCCATATCATTGTGCCGGAGGTAGACGAAGTAGTTGTTCGGCTCTCTGGCCCAGGTGATGACGTAGGTCATGCCGTTGCTCCAGCCCCCGCTGCTCACCTGATGAGCGCCGCTGTCCGCCAGAATGATGGTGTCAGCGGGCTGCTCGATGAACGAGAGCGGGCAGCCACCATAGCCGTATCCTCCGCTACCGGGGAAGTTGTATGTCAGGTAGCTGTAGTTCCAGCCGTAGCCAAGGCGGTAGGTGGGCCAACTCGGGCATGTAAGGATCTGCTCGTTCTTGATGTAAGGCTGAAGCAGCCAGTACCAGTAGGTGTAGGCTCCTCCGGTCTCCGGGATGCCGTTGCCAGTGGCTGGTACGAAGCCGGGAGCCTCTCGTCATAGTCCGTGGCGTACTGCATCGTCGCCAGCGAGAGCTGCTTGGTGTTGTTCAGGCA
>JBNGDZ010000630.1:0-2730 GCA_049975765.1 Armatimonadota bacterium | reverse complement strand
GGTGTGCATCGTGCCCTCCCGCGCGGACACGCAGGAGGAGATCGAGGTCGTCGTCAAGGCGGAGGACGAGTGGGGCAATCCCGCGCGCGGGTATCAGGGCACCGTGCGCTTCGAGGGCGAGGGCCTCACCGGGCTGCCGGACGAGTACGCGTTCACTGAGGCCGACGCCGGCGTGCGCCGCTTCGCGGCGACGGTCGCCGGCGAGGGCGAGCACCGCCTGCTGGTGCGCGATGAGGGCCTGGGGATGGACGCGACCAGCAACCCGCTGGTGGCGCCGGAGGAGATGCTGTGCACGCGGATGTGGTGGGGTGATCTGCACGGGCAGTCGGAGGAGACCGTGGGGACCAACACCGCCGAGGACTACCACCGCTTCGCACGCGACTACGCTGCGCTGGACGTGGTGGGGCACCAGGGCAATGACTTCCAGATCACGCCCGAGAACTGGGCGGAGCTGCAGCGGCTGGCGCGGGAGTACACCCAGCCCGGGCGCTTTGTGGCGCTGCTGGGCTACGAGTGGTCGGGCAACACCGCCGGCGGCGGCGACCACAACGTCTACTACCTGCGCACCGACCAGCCGATCTTCCGCTCCTGCCACGCCCTGATCCCGGACAAGGCAACCGCGGACAGCGACCGCTACCCCATAGAGCGGCTTTACGAGGAGCTGCGCGGGCGGGATGCCATCGCCATCCCCCACGTGGGCGGCCGGCGGGCGGACCTGTCCCGGCACGACGAGCAGGTGGTGCCGCTGGTCGAGATCTACTCCGCCTGGGGGCAGTTCGAGTGGCAACTCACCGAGAGTCTGGCGATGGGGCACCGGGTGGGCGTGGTCGCGGGCAGCGACGGGCACAAGGGCCGGCCGGGCGCCAGCTACCCGGGAGCCTCGCAGTTCGGCGCATACGGCGGCCTGACCGGCATCATGGCCGATGAGCTGACGCCGGACGCGATCTTCGAGGCCCTGCGCAGCCGCCGCTGCTATGCTACCACCGGCCAGCGCATCGTCATGCGGGTGCAGCTCGACGGACATCCCATGGGCAGCGAGGTGACCGCCGACGGGCCGGTGACGCTCACCGCCTCCATCGTCGGGACCGACGGCATCCGGGCGGTCGAGGTCCTCCGCGCGCCCCTGCCTTCCGCGCGGCAGGCCTCCAGCCTGCCAGGCGCTCAGGTCGTGCATGTCCACGACCCGCTCGCCGACGCGCCGCTGTCGGAGGACCGCCTGCGCGTGATCTGGAGCGGTGCGCGCATCCTCGGCCGCGACCGCGCCACGCACTGGGACGGGCGGCTGGAGGTGGAAGGCGCAGCCATCGAGCAGGCCCACGCCTGGGCCTTCGACGGGCCGCAGGAGCGCCTGACCGAGGTGACGGACTCGCACGTGGGAGTCGATCACCACCGGCGACGAGGACGGGCTGGCGCTGAGGCTCAGCGAGCTTGAGGGCGCGCGCCTGCGCTTCACGTCGGGGCCCGCGAGCTTCGAGTGCGACCCTGCTGCGCTGGGCCGCGAGCCGATGGTGGTGGAGGCGGGGGGCATCGAGCAGCGCGTCTGTGTCCAGCGCCTCCCCGAGGGCGAGCCGCCCCTGTCAGTAACCTTCACATGCTCCGACCAGCTCCCGGCGGGCAGCAGCGCCTACTGGGTGCGTGTCACGCAGGACGACGGCGCGCACGCGTGGTCGAGCCCGGTGTTCGTGGACAGACGCTGAGGGCGCCAGACGAAGCGCGTGGACTTCAGGCGCCGACGGGCAGCGCCGCCGAGCCAGGGTGCGGGCGACTGATAGCCGGCAGCTACTCCCCGTACGCACGCTCCAGCGCCGCCACGGCGCACATATCGTCGTGAACGACGTGGCAGACCGCGCGGGCCATCACCGCCGGGTCCATCTCAGCGGGGAAGAGCACGTTGCGGCCGACCAGGCAGCCGCGCACGTTCGGCCCCGCCGCCATGCCGGTTACGAACTCCTGCAGCACCGCCTCCTGGTCATCCCGCGCCGCCCCGCCCAGCATGAGAATCGGCAGGCTCGTCGCGCCGGCGACCTGCTCATAGCCGTCGCAGTAGGGCAGCTTCAGCCACGTGTGCAGCGAGCTGTCGCCGAGCGCCGATGCCACGCACACCGCCTGCATGAGCGCCCGGGGGGTGCGCAGCGTCCGGTAGCCCTCCTCGGTGCGCTCGACCATGAACACCTCCACGAAGGCCGCCAGGTCGTTCTCGACGCAGCCGTCAACCGCCCGCGAGCAGGCGTGCAGCGTATCCAGCGAACGCGGCTCCTGCAGGTCCAGGCGAACCATCATCTTGCCGCCGTCAAGGTTCATCGCGACCAGGCCCGCGGCGTCGTAGGCCGTGAAGCGGTCATCCATCTCGAACTGCGCGCCGCTGAGGCCCCCGCGGTTCATGCAGCCCACCAGGACGCGATCCTCCAGGACGCTCTGCGCGCCGTCGCGCGTCATCAGCAGATCGAGGCCCGTCAGCTCCTCCAGCATGTCGGCGGGCCCCATCACGCCATCGACGTTCCCGCGCTGCAGCACGCGCAGGATGCGCGCAAGGTACTCCCGACGGTTGCCGATGCGGCCGTCCTCGTCCTGCGCGTCCACTATCATACGCGCGGCGTGGTCGGCCGCGAGGATCACGAGCCGCCCGTCGGTCGTGAGCCGCCTGCGCCGCCGCCGGCTCCGCGCGTGGCGGAGAATCGCCTCCGGCTCGGCCACGCGCAGCTCACACAGCGCGCGCCAGGTCTCGTCGTT
>JBNGDZ010000629.1:0-2737 GCA_049975765.1 Armatimonadota bacterium | reverse complement strand
GCGGTAAGGACCTTCAGCACCGATCCCGGCGGGTACAGGCCCAGCAAGGCCCGGTTGTACTCGGGCTTGTTAGGGTCCTCCTGGAAGAGCCTGAAGTCCCATGAGCTCTCCAGGATGGACTCTGGATCGTAGGCCGGCGCGCTGACCAGGGTCAGCACCGCGCCGGTGTGCGCGCCCAGCACCACGACGGCGCCGCGGCGCCCCCGCAGCAGCCTTGTCGCCAGCTTCTGGGCGTCGAGGTCCACGGTCAGGACCACATCGTTGCCCTGCAGCGGGCCCTCCACGAACTCCGCCCACGGCTTCTCGTAGCGCCCCACGTTGAGGAAGGCGTCGCGCAGGCCGCGCTGCAGGCCGCTCTTTGTGTTGTAGCCGGTGAGGTGGCAGGCATGCTCCCCGGCAGGATATGTGCGCTCCCAGCCGCGCGGGGTCTTGCGGGCGCCCAGCAGCAGCTCGCTATCCGAGTCGTACATTCTCCCCGGCTCAGTGGCCCGGAGGCGATCCTCGGCGCGGCTGTTGTACTCGTCGGCGCGCAGCTCCGGCGCCCGCAGCACCTGCCAGTAGCCCAGGTGCAGGCACAGAACTGCGAAGCCCACGGCGGGGACCAGGGCCACCCGTTTGATGTCGCGAGAAAGCTGTCTCATGGATCAGTGCTCCGAGCGCAGCCCGTGTGGGATGCAGTCCCGCGAGACGGCCAGCAGCAGCGCCAGCGCAACAAAGTTGACGACCACCGACGTCCCCCCATAGCTCATGAACGGAAGGGTGATCCCCGTGAGGGGAATCAGCTTGGTGACCCCACCGATTATCACCAGCGTCTGCAGCGAGAACACCACCGCCAGCCCCGCCGCCAGGAGCGCGCCGAAGCCGTCGGTGGCCCGCCAGGCGATGCTGAACGAGCGATGGGCGGCCAGGGCGAACAGCAGCACGATGGCCACGGCGCCGGCCAGCCCGAGCTGCTGGGCGCCGACCGCGAAGATCAGATCGGTGGTGGCGGCGGGGATAGTTCCGCCGCCCGCGGTGGCGAAGCCGGTTCCCAGCAGCCCGCCCTCTGCCAGCGCGAAGAGGCCCTGCAGGATCTGGTAGCCGCCCTCGGTGGGCGCCAGCCAGGGATCGGCCCACATATCCACTCGGGTTCGTACGTGCGGGAAGTACAGGTAGGCGCCGACCGCTCCCGCCACGAACAGCAGCAGCGCCACCGCCGCGTAGCTCTTCTGGCCCGTAGCCAGGTATGTCATGGCCACGAAGAGGCCGAAGAACAGCACCGCCGCCCCCAGGTCCCGCTGCCCCACGAAGATGGCCAGCGAGAACACGACCATCAGCACCAGGGGAGCGATATGCCGCAGGCGCGGCATCCGAAGGCCCGCCACCTCCCGCGTGTCCTCCCGCAGCAGCTCCGCGCGCTCGGAGACGTAGCCGGCGAGGAAGATGCACATGAGGATCTTCACCAACTCTGTGGGCTGGAAGGTGATCAGCGGGCCCAGCCCCAGCCCCGGAGGCGGTACCGACAGCCACAGTCGCGCCCCACCCTTCTCCACGCCGAAGGCCAGCGTCAGCGCCACCAGAAGCAGCGCCAGCACGCCGCTGGTGTACTTCAGCCGTGCCAGGTCGCGCACGTCCTCGATGAGGTAGTAGACCGCCACCATGATCCCCGAGCCTGTCAGCATCCACACGATCTGCCGGGACGCTGAGCGCTCGTCGAGCTGCCATAGCAGCAGGAAGCCCAGCCCGGAGATTGCCGCCACGACAGGCAGCAGCCAGCGGTCGCGCCGGGGGTCGGCCAGATCCAGCATCAGCGCCCCGGCGATGATCCCGCCAACCACCGAGAGGCCTCGCGCCAGCCGCCACAGCGGGTGGCCCATGCCCAGGCACACCAGCAGCCCACCCACCGCCACCAGGGCCGCGGCAAACAGAAGCAGCATCAGCTCCGTTCGTCTGTGCTGCGGAATCGGCCTCACCTCGAAGAGGCGGGAAGCGGTGCGCGCCCCGGCAGGCCCGGCGGCCCTCAACGCGCGCGGTACTCGAAGACGGTGTTGCCCATGGCGACGCGGTCGCGGTCCTGAAGCTCCACCTCGTCCTCAACGCGCTCGCCGTTGACGAATGTCCCGTTGGTGCTGCCGCGGTCCACCAGGATGCGCCTGCCGTCGCGGAGACATATCAGAGCATGGCGGCTGGACACGAACCGGTCCCGCAGTCGCAGGGAGTTCTCCTCACTACGACCGACGGTCACTGCGGCGCTCAGCGGCACCTCATCGCCGCTCGGCCGCTCCTCGTCATCGCTCTCGATGACCACCAGCCTTGGTGCAGGCGGCCCCTCCCGGGCTGGCTGCTTCGGCAGCGGCTCAGGGGGCGGCTGCGGCGCAGACCGGCCCTCCGCGCCCGTGGCCTCGGCCGCCGACGGCGTGGCCGCCTCGGGTGCGGCCTCGGGCCGCTGGAGGCGTTCAGGGCGCGACCTGGCGACTCGCCGACGGACCCGCTGCACGCCCTCCGTCTCGCGCCGGGACTCCCTGACAAGCTGTCCGATGATCCCGCGGAAGACCGCGAAGACGAAGCCGTAGAGCGCCGCCAGCAGCAGATACTTGCCGATGGTCAGCACCACAGTGAGATCCAACGAAGCACCTCCGACACCTCAGGCCCGCCGCTGCTGGCGATCTGCGGCGGGCACGCTCAGAATCCTCCTGTACCGGCAGGCGTTCACCGGCCGGCCTGCACGAATCGAAGCTGGACGAGGCCCACCTCGATC
>JBNGDZ010000628.1:0-2747 GCA_049975765.1 Armatimonadota bacterium | reverse complement strand
GGTCGAAGGCGCACGCTGTTGCTGCCCACCTTCGCGCCGCTGAGGTCCGCCACCAGTCGAATACGCTCGGTCGCGGTGGCCTCCAACGCGCT
The DNA here is from genome assembly GCA_049975765.1 of Armatimonadota bacterium. GTDB lineage: Bacteria > Armatimonadota > Zipacnadia > Zipacnadales > UBA5352 > JAYENL01. The sequence goes on along the minus strand of JBNGDZ010000628.1, from coordinate 2,655 downwards.
CCTCCGACCGCGAACCCTGATCTCCGTCTGCTCCGGGGCGACGCTGATCGTCTCCAGGCCATCCGGCACATTGGTGACCGTAACGGGCACGCTCAGCCGGCTGGTCGTCTGCGGATCGGCCTTCCCCAGCACGTAGAACCACAGGATGATGGCGATCATCAGCGACAGAAGCTTCAGGGGCCAATTGTCGAGCAGGCTTGCCATCATTCGGCCGTCGTCCTCGCGCGGCACCGGCCGCGTCGGCCGCTGCCGCTACCTGCGCCAGAAGAGCAGCTTGGATCTCTCATCAGGGGCCTCGAACAGCCTGTTGAGCCGCTCCGCCAGCTCCGTACGCTCCAGATCCGGGCTCAGGTTCCCATCCACAGCCAGCGACATGGCCCCCGTCTCCTCGGAGACCACCACCACGGCGGCGTCGGTTCGCTCCGACAATCCCAAGGCCGCCCGGTGGCGCATGCCGGTCGCAACCGACAGGCCGGGCTGCTCGGAGTGTGGGAGCACGCAGCCGGCGGCCACGATCACGTCGTCGCGGATCACGGCCGCCCCGTCGTGCAGCGGCGTGTTCGGCCAGAAGATGGTCACCAGAGCGTCAACGGAGACGCGGGCGTTGAGGGTCTTTCCGGTCCTGGTGATGTCCATCAGACCGCTCTCGCGCTGCAGGACCATCAGCGACCCGATGTGCCGATCGGACATCTCCTCGGCGGCATCCACGATCTCGTTGATCACGCGCTGAGCGCTGGCGGACTCGGCGCGGCTCAAGCTGAATCCCAGCACCCCCGCTCGTCCCAGACGGTCCAGGGCCATCCGCAGTTCCGGCTGGAAGATGACCACAAGCGCCAGGACGCCCGGGAGTAGCAGTTGGGCGAGAATCCAGTTGAGCGTGGGCAACAGCTCGAACAGCGACAGCAGGAACAGCAGCACGACCACGACGATCATCCCACGGATGACCGCCCCGCCGCGGGTCCCCTGCAGCAGCAGCAGGCCCCTATACACGATATAGGCGACCACCAGAATGTCCAACACGTCAAGAAAGTCGATGCTCAAGAGGGTGGCCGCTGCCTGTTGCGCGAGTCCCGCGCCCATCGGAAGATAGCCCTACGCGTACATTGTGGTGCGGTTTTGAGGCCTTCTGGGGCGGTGACAACTATAGCATAGCGCCCATGCAGCGTCAACACGGCGCCACCCGTACACGCTGCGGCTTGACGCCCCTCGCGCGAGGGCGTAGTATGCCTTCCGACCTTTGGGCTGAGGCTCCCGGCGCCGTCTGGGGACGCGCCGGTGTGGAGGGGTGTGCAGTGATCTACCTCGACAACGCGGCAACCACGCGCGTCGCGCCAGAAGTCTTCGAGGCGATGGCGCCGTTTCTCCAGGACGAGTACGGCAATCCCAGCAGCATCTACGCCCTGGCGGGGCGGGCCGCCGCGGCCATGGAGGACGCGCGCAGGACGCTCGCCGACTTCATCGGCGCCGGCCCCGAGGAGATAATCTTCACCGGCGGCGGCTCGGAGGCCGACAACCTGGCCATCAAGGGCACCATGCGCAAGCACGGTGGCGGCCATCTCATCACCTCCGCCATCGAGCATCACGCCGTGCTCCATACCTGCAGGGCGCTCCAGGATGAGGGCTACGAGCTGACCGTCGTGCCGGTGGACGAAGACGGACTGGTGGACCCCGACGACGTTCGGAAGGCGATACGACCGGAGACCCGGCTGATCTCCATAATGCACTCCAACAACGAGGTGGGCACCGTCGAGCCCATCGCTGAGATCGCCCGGATCGCCCGGGAGCACGAGGTGCGGATGCACACGGACGCCGTCCAGTCGCTCGGCAAGCTGCCTCTGGACGTCGATGAGCTGGGCGTGGACATGGCGGCGTTCTCAGCACACAAGGTGCACGGGCCCAAGGGCGTGGGGGCGCTCTACATCCGCAAGGGCTTCCGGCCCGAGCCGCTGATCCACGGTGGGGGCCAGGAGCGGCGGCTGCGGGCGGGCACCGAGAACGTGGCCGGCATCGTGGGCTTCGGCAGGGCCGTTGAGCTGCTCGACCGCCACGGCCCGGAGGCGGTGGACCGCATCCGGGAGCTGCGCGACCGGCTGATCCAGGGCGTCATGGACGCGATCCCGGAGACGATCCTCTCCGGGCACCCCCAGCAGCGCCTGCCGAACATCGCCAGCTTCCTGTTCCGCTACATCGAGGGCGAGGGGATCCTCCTGTCGCTGGACATGCACGATATCGCGGCCTCCAGCGGCTCGGCCTGCACCTCCGGCTCCCTGGACCCCTCGCACGTGCTGATGGCCATGGGCTACCCGCATGAGATCGCCCACGGCTCGTTGCGTCTGAGCCTGAGTGGGTACACCACCGATGAGGAGATAGACACCGTGCTGGAGGTGCTCCCGCCGATCATCCAGCGGCTCCGCGATATGTCGCCGCTGTACTCCGGCAGGTGACGATCCACCTGGAGGTTGCAGGAAACTGGACATGACACTGACGGACATACAGCAGCGTGTTGCCGAGCTCAAGGAGATGCGCAACGCGGTCATCCTGGTGCACAACTACCAGATCCCGGAGGTTCAGGACCTGGGTGACTTCCTGGGCGACTCCCTGGGGCTGTCGCAGGAGGCGGCCGAGACGGACGCCGACGTCATCGTGTTCTGCGGC
>JBNGDZ010000627.1:0-2748 GCA_049975765.1 Armatimonadota bacterium | reverse complement strand
GGTCCGGGCCCTCCATACGGCACATCCCCGCGCGTGGTCTGGCCCCTCGATACGGCACATCCCCGCGCGTGGGTCGGGCTTCCAGCCCGACCGGGCCTCCTGGGAGCCCCTTCGCATGCGCTTCGGACCTCGCACCACTCGCTACGCTCGCGGCGGCGCCTCCATGGTGGCGCGACAGCAGCCACCGTGACGCTGCATAATACGCGAACTTCCGCCACTGAGCACCAGGCCTCTCGCCCGCAAGTCAGCGCGGCCGAGCCGGGGAGGAATCAGGCCATCGCCCGTGCAACTGCTGGCTCGAGTGGGTGACTCACGGCCTGAGGAGGCGACGACATGCATGATGAGCTGGCGATCGACGGTGGTGCGCCCGTGCGCACGCGCCCCTTTCCGCCCCAGAAGAAGGTCGGCAAGGAGGAGCTCAAGGAGCTCGTTGACGTCATCGACTCGTCGCTGATGAACCGCTTCAATGGGGAGAAGGTGGAGGCGTTCGAGCAGGAGTTCGCGGCGATTCACGGCCTCCAGCACGGGATCGCCAGCACCTCGGGGACCGCGGCGATCCACATCGGCGTCGGCATGATCGACCCCACCCCCGGCGATGAGGTCGTCACCGGCCCCATCACCGACATGGGCTCCATCGTCCCGATCCTCTACCAGGGCGCCATTCCCGTCTTCGCCGAGGTCGATGAAAAGACGTTCAACATGGACCCGGCGGACATCGAGGCCAAGATCACCGACCGCACCGTCGCCATCATGGCCATCCACCTGTTCGGCAACCCATGCGATATGGACAGCATCATGGAGATCGCCCGGCGCCACGAGCTGCCGGTCATCGAGGACTGCTCCCAGGCGCACCTGAGCGAGGTCAACGGCCAGTACGTGGGAACCATCGGCCACGTCGGGTGCTTCTCGCTGCAGCAGTCGAAGCACATCACCTGCGGCGACGGAGGCATCACCATCACCGATGACGATGACTGGGGGATGCGCGGGCGGCTGTTCATGGACAAGGGCTGGCATCGCGCCCAGTACGGCCCGCGGGAGTACGAGGTCTTCGGCCCCAACTACCGCATGAACGAGCTGTCCGGCGCGGTGGCGCTGGCCCAGACGCGCAAGCTCAAGGATATCATCGCCCTGCGGCGCGCCCGCGGCGACCTGCTCACCGAGCTGCTGGCCGACAACCCGCACGTGCGCCCCCAAAAGCTGCTGGATGGGCACAAGCACACCTACTGGCAGTACGGGATGCGTGTGGAGGACGACGCGCCTTTCACGCCTGAGGAGTTCGCGCAGGCGCTGCGCGCCGAGGGAGTCTCCTGCGGGGCGCACTACATCGGCAAGCCCATCTTCCTGTGCCACGCCGCCATGCGCAACAAGCACCTGTTCGGGGACTCCGACTACCCCTTCGACCGCGCCGACCGCGAGGTGATCTACGACGAGACCACCTGCCCGCGGACGCAGCGGGTCCTTGACCGCATGGTGCAGCCGCTGTGCCCCACGCAGTTCATGACTGAGGAGGACATCCACGACATCGCGCGGGCCATCCGCAAGGTCAGCGAGCTGCTCGGCCGGTAGGGGAGAGGAGGCGTCGCGGCGTCAGGGCGTATTGGCCCGCTGCCGCCCGTGCCGTGGGCTTGCAGCTTGAAGCTTGCGGCCTGCAGCTTCCCGTCTACAGCTCCACGGTCTCCTCGCTCTCGGTCGCCTCGTACACGGCCTCGGCGATGCGGAGGGCCTCGTAGCTGTCCCACAGGTCTGGCCCGCCGTCGCGTTCGCCGATGCACCTGAGCGCGAAGTGCTCCACTTCGCCGAGGTAGCCGAAGTTGGCGCGGGCATCGGCGATGCCTGTCCAGGCCGGATCGTAGGTGTTCGTGTAGCGGCCGGTTGCCGGGATAAGGTCGTTCCAGTCGGTCTGCGGCTGCCAGCGCAGCCGCTGCATGTCCTCGCAGATCACGTGGCTGCCCAGCCCCACCAGCTTCACCCACTCGCGAATGTCCCGGAAGCCGGTGACGGTCTCCAGCCCGTTGAGGTCGAGCTGCCCCACCGCCCCGGACTTGAAGCGCAGATTCACCAGGAAGGCGAAGCGATTCTCGTCCACCTCGTGGTAGACCGCCGACAGACTGGCGACGTCCCCACCGAAGAACCGCGTCAGGTCGAAGATGTGCACGAGCTGTCCCACGAGCATGGACCGCTTCGCCGACTCCATACCCCAGATCTGCGGGTAGGGGCCCTGACCGAAGTGGCAGGTCACCATGTTCAGCGGCCCGAACTCGTCGCGGGCGATGATGTCCTTGGCCATGCGGTAGACGTAGCAGAAGCGCTTCATGAAGCCGCACTGGCCCCAGGTGCCGTTCTCCTTGGCGAGCTGAGCCAGCTTTTTGGCCTCCGCGGCGGTGTTGGCTGAGGGCTTCTCCACGTAAACGGGAATGCCCCGGCGCAGCACCGCCGGCGCCAGCTCATACTGCTGGGGGGCCGGCCCGATCACGAAGACACCGTCGAGCTCCTCCTCGTCGAGCATCTTGTTTAGGTCCACGTAGACGCGACGGGCGCCGAAGTTGCGGGCGTTACGCTCAGCCTTCTCGCGCACAAGGTCGCAGACAGCGATCAGATCGATCTGCGGGACCTTGTGGATCTGCGGGTAGATGGCGCTGGTGGCGAAGCCTCCCGCGCCGATGAACGCCAGGCGTGCCTGCTTCTGTTCCTGTGCGTCGGTCATTCAGGGTCCTCCCGTGTGAGTATGGCCCTATCCACATCCTGGTG
>JBNGDZ010000626.1:0-2749 GCA_049975765.1 Armatimonadota bacterium | reverse complement strand
CGCGTGATAGCCCACCCAGTCCGAGCGCCGGGCCGGGCCGGCGTCCTCGCCGAAGAACCGCCCCCGCACTCGCTCCTGCGGCTCATCCAGGAGGCGAACGTCCACGGCGGCGTCTCCGCAGGCCCGGCGGAACTCGTCCTCGGTGACGCCGTCGCCGAGCAGGAAGAAGCCCTCCCAGGTGACGGTCAACAGCATCTGCGCCGCATCGCCCTCAACCGGCAGGGGGTTGTCGAAGCAGTCGCGGGCAGTGAATCGTCCCGCCGGAATCGGCAGGCGCACCGTGGCGCTGTCGGTCTTGAGGAACATCGGCCCCCAGGGGATGGCGATGAGGCGCTCGCCGTCGCGGAAGAGGAAGATCTGCAGCTCCGGGTGCAGCTCTACGTCGCTCAGGTACTGCGCGGTCTCCAGGTGCTTCGCCAGCGCAGCCTGGGTCGCGACGAAGGCCAGCGGCGTTTCATCGTACTCGCCGGTGTGGGACGTGTACTCCACGCCGCCGTGAAAGATGTGGAAGGAGTACTTGACGCCCTCCGCGGCGTGGACCACCAGCACCTTGAAGTAGGTCTGAGCCTGTTCGATGGGATCTGTGGGGCCCTCGCCGGCATGATACCGGACATAGCGGGTGTGGCTGGGATGCGTGTAGAGACTCGCCGGCGGGGTCACCGTCGTCTCGGAGTTCCACAGCGGCAGGACCTTGCCGTGCTCGGCCATGATCCGCCTGATCTGGTGCATCCACTCCCGCACGGTCATCGCGACGCCCGCGCCCACCCAGGGCCCGAAGTGATACAGGTGCGAGGAGACCGCATCCTGGTAGTCCAGGGAGCCCAGCCCGAAGGTCCGACGATACCACGAGTAGCCCATGCTGCCGGGCGGCCCGCAGGTCCCCACCACGGTGCACTCCGGGTCGATCTGCTTGAGCGTCTCGTAGGTGGCCCTCATCAGCGCCACCCACTTCTCCGGGCAGTCGCGATACTGGTAGTAGGGCTCGTTGGTCACCTCCCAGCAGCGTATCCGGCCCCTGAAGCGCTCGGCCAGGGGGCGGACGTACTCCTCGATCCACGCCTGCAGATAGTCCTCGAAGGGCCTCCGGTCCCAGATCTCTCGCAGCCACGGTGCACCGGCCTCATTGAGCGTCGAGCAGCCCAGCAGGTCGTAGCGCTCCAGCACCTCCACTGCCCGCTCAGTCCGCTCCCAGTCGTACTCCCCTCGCTGGGGCAAGATGCGGTCCACCCGGGTGTCGCCGATGGCACAGTGCCCGCGGTTCCACTTCAGGCCGATCCGCTTCGCCAGCGTGGCTAAGTACTCTCCCCCGCCGATGGCCGCGCCGAACACCGACTCCGGCCTGTAGCCGGTGTCCGCGACCTCCGGCAGCACGGTCAGCACCAGCTCCCGCGTGCGCTGCACGTCGCCGGAGCGGTACGCCATCTCCAACCTGTACGCGCCGTTAAGCGGCGGCAGCACCGGGAAGCGGATCGCGGCGCAGCGCTCTCCCCCGTTGCGGAGCCGATATGACCTCTCGGCCACCGGGCGATCCCACTGGTCCACCAGTCGGCAGTCGATGCGGACCGTTCGGTGGGCCTCATCGAGCGCCACGTACTTCAGCGTCACCTCCATCGGCCGGCCGGCGACCGTGTAGCGCGCTGACCGTGCAGGGACGATCGTGAAGCCGTCCGTCATGGCATCGGGCAACAGCGTGGCCAGGATGCCCCGCTCCCGGCGCGCGGCGTCGAAGGACACCTCCGGATAGGGCTCCGCGCTGCGCCTCAGGTAGCGAAAGACCGCCCGCCACTGCTCTCCCGCCGCCAGCCTCGGCACCGCCACGACGCGGTAGGCGCCCCTGGACTCGCGGTAGTCCTGGAACATCCAGTCCTGCCGCCGCGACGTGCCGAACTGCAGCTCCCGGTAGCTCGCCTCGTCGCCGGTGACGATGCAGTAGGTGCTGCCTAGCTCCGGCTCGTCGCGCGCCGCCACCATCGACTGGTTGACGGACCGCCAGGTGATGCAGGGAGGGCTGAACAGGCCCTGCGGGCAGAAGAAGCCCACCTCTCCACGCGTCTCCTGCTTCGCCCGCACCGTCCACAGCACCCAGGCCTCATCGGGGAAGACAACCACCTCCTGCGTCATCTCGCCCCTCTCGGCGTCGTAGTGCAGGCGAACGCGCCGGCTCTCGCCCTCGCGGACCTCCTCGCGCTGCGGCCGCCCGGCCGGGAACACCTGGAAGTAGTTGCCCTCCAGGACGGTCTGCTCGCCGTCGAGGATCGTGACCTCGCCGCTCTCAGAGATCGTGGCCTGCAGCTCGCCCGCCGGCGGCTCAGAGGCGCGCGGCGGAACGACCGCGGCGTCGCCGAGCGCTCCCACGGTCCCCGGCAGATCGGGCGTCTTCGGCAGCTCCTCCACCGGCACGGCCGGCGCGAGGGCGGCCCTGTGGGCGGCCTCGTCCCGGTTGGCCTCCACGCGGATCCGCCAGGTGTAGTCGAACTCGTTGCCCTCCTCGGTGCCGAAGTTGAGCACCACCCGGTAGCAGCCCGGGTGGCGGTCGTCGCTGCGATAGTCCTGGAAGTGCAGGCCGTGCGAGCCGGGAAAAGAGCCGCCATCGAATGAGAGCTGATAGGTGGCGTCCGCCGCCCGGACGGTCAGGCGTGTGAGGCCGTGATGGATGTCGCGCTCGTGCGGCGGCAGCGGCAGGCTGCCCTCCACGGTCTCGCCGCCCGCCAGCACAGCCGCGTAGGTCGCCTCCTGCCCGGCCGTGAGG
>JBNGDZ010000625.1:0-2750 GCA_049975765.1 Armatimonadota bacterium | reverse complement strand
CCCATACAGCACCGTAACCGTCCCGAAGGCGATGGCGACCGTCCTGGCACTTCCCCCGATCGCCGCCAGCACGCCCAGGCCGGCCACCCAGCCACCGAGGCTGGCCGCCGCCATCAGCCACAGCGTGGCCTGCAGGACGCCTCGCACCAGCAGGAGCCGTTCGGTACGATCGATCGCGACCACCGTCCGAGCCGTAAGCCGGCGCTACTGCCGCCGGCCCGCGGCGATCAGCTTTACCATCAGCGTCTGGCATGCCAGCCGAAAGTTGGCGTTATGCACGCTGAGGTCTCGCCGAACGTCCTCAATGACCTCCGACGCCCAGACCAGACCAGCCGGGCTGTACTGGGGTGCCAGCTCTCGCAACTGCGCCAGCCGGTCGGCGTTGATCACCAGCTTCGAGTCGGAAGACCGGCTCAGCAGCATCAGGTCCCGGTACCAGGTCTGTAGCAGGTCCAGCATCTCGCTCATCTGGATTCGGTTGATGCGGTCCGGGCTCTGCGTCCCGAGCTGGTCAAGGGCTCGTTTTCGCAGCGTCCGCTCTGTCTCCGAGCGCACGCCCACGCTCTCCTCACTCGCCTGCGTCGCCTCCCACCACCGCTCCGGCAGCGCCATCACCCGTTCGCCCAGGTACAGGCACTCCGCGAGATCGGCCGTTGCGGTTGCCGCCGCCAGCTCAAGCAGCTCCTCCCGAAGCTCCACCAGGTCCGGGGCGTCCATCAGCCTCTGCGCCCGCCCGTAGCGCCCCCCGGCCATGGCGGCGACCGCCGCGATCCGCTCCGGCTCAGCCTCCGGGAACCGCTCCGCCAGCACCTTTCGCAGCTTTCCATGCGACAGAGGCTGAAAGCGCACCACCTGACAGCGCGACACGGTAGTCTCCCGCAGCTCGGGAAGGTTCGCGGTGGTGAGGATGAAGGTGGTGTGTGGCGGCGGCTCCTCTAGGGTCTTGAGCAGGGCGTTCTCTGCCTCGTCGTTCATGGCCTCCGCGCTGCAGATGATGTAGAACTTGCGCGCCGCGCCCGATCGCTGCGCCGCTCCGTGCTGGATCAGGTGCCGTATCTGGTCGATGTAGATGAGGGCGTCGTTGAGCTCGACGTAGACATCCCGGGAGCCGGCCCTCACCTGCACCGCCGCCTGCCCCGTCTCTTCGCCACCTTCGTCGGCGGCCGCGGCCCTGACGTCCTCGTCCCGCTCCTTGACCTCGACCCGCACCGACGGCCGCAGCACCATCAGGTCGGGGTGGTTCTCCTGCTCTATTCGCTGGCAGGTGTGGCAGCTGTCGCACGCCTCGAGCGCCTCGCCCTCGCCCTCAACCGGGCTCTCGCAGTTGACAGCCTTGGCGACCTCCTTGGCCACCAGCGTCTTGCCCACATTCGGCGGCCCCACGAACAGGTAGGCCTTGGCGAGGCGCCTCGTGCCGATGGCGTGGCTGAGTACCTCGATGGCGTGCTCGTGCCCCACAACGTCTGAGAGAGCCATGGCCTGGTGTACTTCGCGCCCCGGGCGCCCGCACCTGCCTCCACTGCGCGGCGGGTTCGCACAACGTACCAACGGTCCTGGGGTCGAGGGCGTCCCCGCTCGCGCACCTTGATTCGCGGGCAGTCGGCGGAACCACCCCGCATCAGTGGCGCTGCCCGCCACAAGCCGGCAGTGGCGCCGGCTTCCCAGGATGATAGGCCTATCCCCGCCGAGGCCTGCCCTCAAGTGAGCATCAGGCTCCCCACCGGTTGGGCTGCAAACTCGGAAGGGGAGGTCCTGGCGACCCCGCGGGGGAACCATCCGCCCGGGAGGCCGTCGCATCGGACCGCGCGTTCGGCGGAGCGGCACGCGACGACGAGGGTGAGTGGACGTGGGAGAACGCCTCGCTTGAGGATGGCATCGCTGACTTCGAGGCCATCATCACGGCTCTCGCCGAGTACGACTACCAGGGCTACATCGACCTGGAGGACTTCCGCGACGGCTGCTGCGTGCGTCCGGAGGAGATCACCACCGAGCAGAAGCTGCAGGAGGCCTACGACTACCTCTCGCCGCTGCTGAAGGAGGTCCAGGGCTGACGGGTAGCTCTGCAGCGAGCACGCACCGACGCACGGTGCCACGCCCGGCCTGAGCTTGCGCACGAATGAAGCCGACTCACCCGCTTTACATCATCTGGCGCGTGGTTTTGGCGGCCGCCCTCCTGGTCGGCCTCTGGATCGCCCAGCTTCACAACTACCTGCTCTTCCACAGCATCGTCGAGGTCTTCAGCATCACCGTCGCCGTCGCCATCTTCATGCTGGCGTGGAACGCCCGCCGGTACATGCACAACCACCTCTTCCTGTGGATCGCCATCGGCTACCTGTTCGTGGGGGGCATCGACCTGCTCCACACTCTCGCCTACAAGGGGATGGGCGTCTTCCCCTGGGGCGGCACGAACCTTCCCACCCAGCTGTGGATCGGTGCCCGTTACATGCAGGCCCTCACGCTGCTGATCGCACCGGCATTCCTCAACCGCCGCCTGCAGGAGCACCCGGCGCTGGCCGGATACGCCACTGTCGCGGTGCTGGTCCTTCTGAGCATCTTCGCGTGGGACGTCTTCCCCACGGCCTACGATGACGCCGCCGGTCACCTCACCACCTTCAAGATCGCCAGCGAGTACGTCATCTCCGCCATCCTGCTGGCGGCGCTGGGCTGGATGCTGGCCCTGCGCGACCGCTTCAGCCCCGGCGTGCTGGCACTGCTTTCCGCCGCCATCGTCACCACGCTGGCCTCCGAGA
>JBNGDZ010000624.1:0-2751 GCA_049975765.1 Armatimonadota bacterium | reverse complement strand
ATCAATGAGATCCGGGCGGCCAACGAGGCCGCCGGGGCGCAGACGCTTGTGCTCATCGCCGGCGACGTGCTGCAGGGCACGCCCCTGTCCACGGTCTTCAAGGGCGAGGTGGACTTCGTCGCTCTGAACGCCATGGATGTGGACGCCATGGTCGTGGGCAACCACGAGTTCGACTTCGGCATGCCGAACCTGCACAGGCTCATCGAGATGGCCCGGTTCCCCATCCTCTCGGCCAACATCCGCCGAAGGGCGGACGCCACGCGCGTCTTCCCCGGCACCGCGCGCTTCACGGTCGGCGACGAGATGGTCGTGGTCGTGGGTCTGACCACCCCCGAGACGCGCATAACCACCAAACCCTCGAATGTCGCGAACCTCACCTTCGAGGAGCCCGCCGAGGTCGCTTCCATGCTGGCCGAGCGCATTACCCGCACGCGCGACCGCCTCATCGTGGCGCTGACCCATCTCGGCCACGAGCAGGATATTGCGCTGGCTCGGGGCGTGCCGAAGCTGGACGTGATTGTCGGCGGGCACAGTCACACGAAGGTGGAGACCGCCGCGCAGGTGGGCCCCAGCCTGGTGGTGCAGGCCGGCTCCTACGGCCACTACCTGGGCCGGCTGGACCTGGTGATCGATGACGGCCGGGTCAGCAGCTACGACTACCAGTTGATCCCCATGGAGGCCTCGCGGCCCGAGGATGCCGAGGTGCGCGCCATCGTCGAGGGTTACAGCGCCCGGCTGGGGGAGGCCATGAGGAAGGTCGTCGGGACCGCGGAGGTCCCTCTCGACGGTGAGAGGGAGCACGTGCGCTCGGGTGAGACGAACCTGGGCAACGCCATCACCGACGCCATGCGCCTGGTCTCCGGCGCGCCCATCGCCCTGCACAACGGTGGCGGCATCCGCGCCTCCATCGACGCCGGCCCCATCACCCTCGGCGAGGTCCTGCAGGTGCTCCCCTTCGGCAACGAGGTGGCGACTGTGGAGCTGACCGGCCGGCAGCTTCACGATATCCTGCACCAGAGCATTGCCGCCGAGAGGCCCTTCGGCGGCTTCCTGCATGTCTCGGGGCTCAGGATCGCGGCCGAGGGCGCCCGTATCGTCGAGGTAACCGTCGGCGACGAGCCGCTCGATCTCCAGGAGACCTACCTGGTCGCCACGAATGCCTTCCTGCTGGAGGGCGGGGACGGTTACGAGACCTTCACGGAGGGCCGAAACCCCTACTACGTCGGAACCAAGTTGGACACCGCGTTCGTCCAGTACATCAGCGAGCTCGGCAGTATCGCACCCCAGGAGGAGGGGAGGATCGTGATACGATGACACAGGCAAAGCAGCTCACGATCATAGCGGCCATCGTGGTGGTCGCCATCTCAGCCTGCGCCCAGGGCAACCTGCCGCAGCCGGTGCAGGCAGCTATCGAGGATCTGGCTGATCGGCTCAACGTCGCGCCCGAGGCCATCACGGTGGCGAGCTTTGAGGAGGTGACGTGGCCGGACACCTCGCTGGGCAATCCCGAGCCCGGCCGCGTCTACGCCCAGGTGCTCACCCCCGGCTACCGCGTGATTCTGCAGGCGCAGGGGCAGCAGTACGAGTACCACACCGACCGGGGCACGCGCGTCACCCTGGTGGAGCCGGGTGGCGAGCACACCGCCGCCGCAGAGGGGGAGCACGAGGAGCTGCACGCCCGTCTGCGGATGATTCGCACCGCAGGCAGGCATCTTGCCGACCAGCTCGGACGTGACCTGAGCGAGCTATACCTGGCATCTGTGGAGCAGGTCACCTGGCCGGACGCGTCGCTGGGCGCGGCCCGGGAGGCGGAGGCCTACGCTCAGGTACAGACGCCCGGGTACCGGCTGCTCTTTGAGGCGGGGGGAGGGCTGCATGAGTATCACACCGACACCGCCGGCGTGGTCGTGACGGCGGACGGCACGATGGTCTCGGAGGCTCCGCAGATGCCCGCAGCGACTGAGCAGCCGGAGGTCGTCACCCGGGCCATCGCGGATCTGTCCGGCCGACTCGGGATCGACGCCGCTCGGATCACGGTGGTCAGCGTGGAGGCCGTTGAGTGGCCCAGCAGCGCACTGGGCCTCCCCGACCCGGGAATGATGTATCCCCAGGCGATCGTGCCGGGCCACAGGATCGTCCTGGCCGCGCAAGCGCGGCGCTTCGAGTACCACTCGGCGGGTGGGACGGCGGTGCGCTTCGCCGGCATCGTGTACCCCGACGACGCCGAGGTCTCGGTGCTGGCGCTGCAGCGCACCGAGCCGGAGGACGGCAACAACTTCTTCCACCTGCAGCGCATCGACCCCCGCACGGGCCGGAGCGAGATCGCCGTGCAGTTCATCTCGAAGTTCGCGGCTACCCCCGACGGCAGGGACATCGCGGTCGTCAAGCGCACCTCCCGCTCCAGCCACGACCTGGGCTACGTCCAGCCGGACGGCAGCGTGCAGTCCCTGGACGGTGGCTTCGACATCTACGGCGTGGCCTGGAGTCCGGTCGGCCGGCGGCTGGCATACTGGGTGCGTCCCAGGATGGCCAATGAGGTCTTCCTGCGGGTGCTGAGCAAGCCGTGGGGCGAGCCGGAGGAGGTGTCGCTTCCGGGACTGGCGCCGGGCAGCTTCCAGCAGGGGAAGCTCGTGTGGACGAACGACGCTCTGGCCGTGACCGTCAGGAGCGACGCCGGCGTCCGGAGCTTCCTCTGGGACGGGGAGGAGATGCGAGACCTGGGGCAGGTCGCGGTGCTGGGCTGGATACCGC
>JBNGDZ010000623.1:0-2755 GCA_049975765.1 Armatimonadota bacterium | reverse complement strand
CGGCGTGGGAACGCCGCCGCTCCGTACGGCAACGGCAGGTCCGTCGGAGACTGCATAGCAGCCGGCCGTTTCCGGCAATCGTCGTCGCCCCGTGCCTCGTTGCCCCTTGCGCGCTATCGGCGAGTCTGCTATACTCCCCGCAACATAGCTGAGGCGATGACGGGGACGAGTAGCTGCCGGCCATCCGAGGTCGTGTGCCGACCACAGCGAGCCGGGGACGGTGAGAGCCCGGCGGGCTCTGGCGGCGGCGAAGATCACCCCCGAGCCGCGGTCTGAAAGGAGAAGGCCCTGCCTCCTCCCAGTAGGCTCCGCCGGATCACCTCCGTTATCAGGTAGACGGCATCGGCGCGCGACGGCGCGGCCCGTGTCGGCAAAGCGGGCGCTTCCACCTCGGTGCCGTGCGACCGGTGGAAGGGCCAATCAGAGTGGTACCGCGGATTTCGAGTCCGCCTCTGAATGAGGCGGGCTCTTTCGCGTACCCGTTGCCGGTGCGGTCCAGCTCCGCGTGCCCGTGCCCAAACAAAGGGTGATTGTGATGCGCAAGGTCATGATCTACGACACCACACTCCGCGACGGCTGCCAGGCCGAAGGGATCTCGCTCAGCGTGGACGACAAGCTGCGGATCGCCCGCCGCCTCGACGAGATGGGCTTCGACTACATCGAGGGCGGCTGGCCGAATGAGACCAACCCCCGCGACCGGGAGGTCTTCGAGCGCGCCCGGGACGAGCGGTGGCAGCACGCGAAGTTCGCCGCCTTCGGCAGCACCCGGCGGCCCGGAATCGCGCCCGAAGACGACTCCAACCTCCAGTTCCTGGTCGCCTCGGGCTCCCCGGTCATCACGATCTTCGGCAAGAGCTGGGACCTTCACGTCACCGACGTGCTGCGCACTACCCTCGAAGAGAACCTGGCCATGATCGAGGACAGCGTGGCCTTCCTCAAGGAGAGCGGCGCGGAGGTCATCTTCGACGCCGAGCACTTCTTTGACGGCTACCGCGCCGACCCCGATTTCGCGCTCGAGACGCTGCGCGCGGCCGAGCGCGGCGGCGCGGAGTGCCTCGTGCTGTGCGACACCAACGGCGGCAGCATGCCCTCCTTCGTCAGCGAGGTGATGGGCGCCGTCATCGAGGCCACGGATACCCCGCTGGGCGTGCACTGCCACAACGATGCCGGCATGGCCGCAGCGAACACCCAGATCGCCGTGGAGATGGGCGCCTCCCACGTGCAGGGAACCATCAACGGCTATGGTGAGCGCACCGGGAACGCGAATCTGTGCACCGTCATCCCCAACCTGGAGCTGAAGGCGGGGCTGCGCGCGCTTCCTGAGGGCATGCTCCAGAGGCTCACGGAGCTGTCGCGCTGGGTGGATGAGGTCGCTCTCGTCCAGCATGACGAGCGTATGCCCTACGTCGGCTCCGCGGCCTTCGCCCACAAGGGGGGCATGCACGTCAACGCGGTCCTCAAGACTCCCACCTCATTCGAGCACGTTGTGCCTGAGAGCGTGGGCAACGAGCGGCGCGTGCTGGTCTCCGACTACTCCGGAGGCAGCACCATCCTGCACAAGCTGCAGCCGCTGTACCCTGAGCTTGATCGGAAGGACCCGAGCCTACGGCGCGTACTCAACGAACTGAAGGAGCGCGAGCATCGCGGCTACCAGTACGAGGCCGCGGAGGCCTCCTTCGAGCTGCTGGCCCGTCGCATCTTCGGCGACGCCCCTTCCCTCTTCGAGCTGCAGGGCTTCCGGGTGATCATGGGCAAGCACTCCGAGGACGAGGAGCCCTTCGCCGAGGCCACCGTGCAACTGGATCTGCCCGACGCCGAGCCGCCCGTGCACACAGCCTCGATGGGCGACGGCCCGGTCCACGCCCTCGACCAGGCCCTTCGCAAGGCCCTCCGAGAGCACTACCCCGAGATCGCAAAGATGCGGCTGGTGGACTACAAGGTCCGTGTCCTCGACGCCACCGAGGGCACCAGCGGCGCCGTGCGCGTGGTCATCCAGACGACCAACAACGGGGAGACCTGGGGCACGGTCGGCGTCCATGAGAACATCATCGAGGCGAGCTGGCAGGCGCTCACCGATAGCATCGTGTACGGCATCATCCGGGCCAGAGAGCGGGAGAGCCGCAGTGATGCCAGCGGATAGAGGCCAGCCGGAGACCACCTTCGTGGTGCACTTCCGTACCTCACGCGGCGCGGGCGGTGTCCTCCACGAGACCGCCCGCGCCGAGCTGCTCGCCGCCGGCCGCGACCTGCCCCTGACTATCGTTGACGAGCATGCCGCCCGACATCGTGCACGGATTCGCATCCCCCGCGGCCGCGAGCGCGACCTCCTGCGGCTGATGACGCGCCTGGGATACACCGAGGCGCTGGTACGGGTCACGCGCCACCCCGGCGCCGGGATTGGCGTCCAGCACCGCCCCCCGGAGAAGATCGAGCGGTGGCTGGTGGGCACGTATCGGCGCGGCGACGACCTGGAGGTGCATGAGCTGATCTGGCGGGCCGACGAACAGGCCCGGCTGGCGCGCTCCCCTCACAGGCGCCCCTTCAAGATGCGCATCGATGGCGAGGTCGAGGCCACGCGTGGGCGTCGCCGTCATCGCCGCCTTTCATGCTGTGACGCCATGGTCATGCTCAACCTCGCTCGCCTCGATCCCGGCGCCCTGGTGGTGGACCCATTCGCCGGCATCGGCGGCATCGCGCTGGAGGCCCGCCGCATGGGCCTGGCGTGCCTCTCGGGCGATATCGCCCCGACGCTGGC
>JBNGDZ010000622.1:1569-2773 GCA_049975765.1 Armatimonadota bacterium | reverse complement strand
CTCCTGCAGCGCCCCCAGGGCGCGCTCGCGAGCGTCGATGACGTCCTGCTGGGGGAGGACCACCGCCGAGGCGCTGCCGATGGCGTCCCGCGTCTCGGTGACCAGATCATACTGGAGGCTGGCGGCCGCGAACTTCGACAGGCCGTCAACCCACGCGCCCCCCGCGAGCCGCTCGCCCGCCACCCGCCGGATCATCTGCCGCGCCAGGCTCTCGAACCCCAGCGACCACTTCGGAGGGTCGCCGATCCTGCAGCCGGGCAGCAGGATGGGGTTGCCCTCCCGACTCCGGCAGCCCTGATCGACGCAGACCACGATCCGGTCGGGCGCCTCGGTGCCGGTCCAGTCCTCCAGCAGCACCTGTGACTGCTCCCAGATGTTGGGCATGTTGTACTGGCGCATCTTCACCGTGACAGTGTACGGTGCGAAGACCACGATCTGGTCACCGTAGTAGCAGTCCACGTTGCCCAGCGAGTAGTCGAGGTTGCTCTTGACAAGCTGCACGTACCGGTCCGGAGGCGGCTCGCCGAGGCGGCTAAGCGCCAGTTTCGCGTCATCCGCCAGTCCGGACTCGGGGAAGTCGCTGGCGACCGTGCTGTAGAGCTCCTCAGCGCGCGCCCGCTTGCCCTCCCGCTCGCAGCACTGTGCCAGGAGGAAGGTCGCCGGCCCGCACAGGTCGTTGGTGCGCAGCTGTAGCACCGGCTCGAGCTGCTTGCGCGCCTGGCGGTAGTTGCCTCGCGCCATGTTCAGCGCCGCCAGCGTGACGGCCGCGTCCGGACCCAGGTCGGCGCAGGTTACGCGATAGGGAATGTGATGGTGATGATACTCGAACCAGGCGAAGTCAACGTGTGAGAAATAGGCCCGCATCACGGTCAGGAACTCGTTCTCGCTGGCCGTCAGGCCCTCCGGAAACAGGCTCGGATAGGCCGCGGAGAGCTCCGGGTACATCAGGGCAGCGATCTCGAAGTTGTCGACCTCGTGGAAGTACTTCAGGACCTCATACAGCGCCTCCATGTGGTGCTCGGAGCCGGGGAAGTGGGTCACGAGCTGCAGGTAGGTGTAGACCATGTCCTCGGTGCGCTCAGAGTCCTCGTAGGTCTTGGCGATCTCGTACAGGGCGTCGTCGCGGAGCTCGCTGCCGATGAGGTTGTTCACGACCTCCGCGAATGCCGACGCGGCGTCGCTGACCGCCGTAAGGTGCTGGCCA
>JBNGDZ010000622.1:0-1559 GCA_049975765.1 Armatimonadota bacterium | reverse complement strand
CCAGGGATCGATGTGCGGCGGCCGACGGCGTCCTCGAAGCGATCCTGCAGCCGGTAGAGGTCCTCGGGGCCCTCGGCCTTGTTGATGTCCTCAAAGAGCATGTTCATGTGCTGATAGCACACGCCGATGTTGAAGAGGGCGTCATCGAAGCTGTCGCTGCCTGGGAAGCGCCGAATGAACTCTCGGTAGGTGTTGATCGCCTCTTGGAACTGGCGGTAGTTCTGCAGGTGGCGGGCGTAGCTGTACATCTCCCGGGCGGCCTCACCTGCGTTCTCCATCTCCGTGTTGTATAGCGGGGGCGCCTCCTGGCCGGCTCCGCGCAGGTTCCGCGCCAGGGTGTTGGCCTCCCGCATGGCCCGGTTCGTCAGATGACTGCCCGGCAGGCCCTCGATCAGCTCAGAGTACGCGGCCAGCGCGCCGTGGGGATCTCCCATGTGCCTGCGGCTCTCCCCGATGCAGAACAGGGCGTCATCGAGGTGGTCGGAGTAGGGGTAGCGGGCCATCAGGTCCTCCGAGGCAGCGATGGCGGCCTCGTAATTCTCCACCTCGCGGTACTTGTTGGCCAGCATCGCCAGCGCCTCCGCGCAGCAGTCGGCCCGCGGGTGCCGCTCCACCATCCCCTGAAGGGCCTGCAGGTAGCCCCCCTCATCATCGACGGCCTGGAACTCCTGGGCGATGGCGAAGTGCGCGTCATCGGCCCAGACGCTGTCGGGCCACGAGAAGATGAGCCTGTTCAGGGCATCGATGGCCGCCAGATGGTCCTGGTCGGCCCGGTGCATCTGCGCGAGGCCCCAGCAGGCGTCATCGGCCAGGTCGCTGTCGGGGTAGCTGCCGAGGAGCTGCGCGTAGGCTGCGATCTCAGCCCGGAAGTCCTTCTTGACCGAGTTCACGCGGGCGGTGTGCATGAGCGTGTCGTCGGCGTAGTCGGAGGTGGGATGACTGAGGAGGAAGGCGGCGTTGGCCCGCAGGGCCAGCTCGATCTCCTCCTCCTGCCACGGCTTGCAGCAGGTGTAGGTGGCCCTGGCGGCGTCATCATGCTGGTTGTACGTCGTGAGCCGCGTCGGGAGCAGGGCGATCTCGTCAAAGGAGCGATCGAGGACGCCGGTCAGATCGAAGGCAGCGTCCTGGCACAGCGCGGGTGCGGCGCTGAGCATGGTCACAAGCAGCAAAAAGGCGGCGCGTCGCATGGTACCACCTCCACGCGCGTCTTCCGCTACTTCCCCATTCTCATTATACTCCGGTGTGGCGGTGCGGTGAAGGCCACGCGCCGTCTGTTTTGCTTAAGTTTGTGTCATCGTGTACACTATCAGTCGGGCTGGGTCATCTCAGTTTGGGGTGGAATGCAGGAATCCCATGTCCGACGAATGCCAGAATCTGGATCAACAGCGCCAGAAGCGCGCCGCTGAGCATCTACCCGACAGCCCCCATGCGCGCCCCGTGGGCGAGCTCCTCGAGGAGCTGGACGTAGACGCGCGGGCGGGACTGACCTCGGACGAGGCGCGCAGTCGGCGCAGACGCTTCGGCCCCAACTGCATCCGCAGCCCCGGCATCGCCAGCCC
>JBNGDZ010000621.1:0-2776 GCA_049975765.1 Armatimonadota bacterium | reverse complement strand
TGGCGATGGGCTCGGAGCGCTCCTCCGGCTCACCCTCCGGACCGATGTTGGCGGTGTACTTGCAGTCGGGGAAGGCGCTGCAGGCGAAGAAGCGGCCGCGGCGACCGGTGCGGATCAGCAGCGGGCTGCCGCACTCGGGGCACTTGTACTCTGTCTCCTGCACGGGCGGCTGCTCCAGGACGTCGCCGGTGAGGTCCCGGGTGTACTCGCAGTCGGGGTAGTTCTCGCAGCCGGCGAACTTGCCGTGCCGGGAGTAGCGGATCAGCAGCCGCCCGCCGCACTCGGGGCACTTCTCGCCCTCAAGCTCCTGCGGTGGGGCGGTCTCGGCCCGCGACACCTCCTGCTCGAAGGGCCCGTAGAAGTCCCGCAGCACCTCCCGCCAGTCGCGCTCGCCGCGCTCGACGGTATCCAGGTCCTCCTCTACCGTGGCGGTGAAATCGATGTCCATGATCTCAGGGAAGTTGTCCACCAGGTAGTCGGAGACGGCCAGGCCGAGGGCGGTGGGCACGAACTGCCGTCGCTCCATGCGCACGTAGCGGCGCCGGCGCAGGGTGTCGATGATCTCCGCGTAGGTGCTGGGGCGGCCCACGCCGTTGTCCTCCAACTCCCGCACCAGGGAGGCCTCGGTGTAGCGTGGCGGGGGCTGGGTGAAGTGCTGCTGGGGGTCCAGCTCCAGCAGCTCCAGCGCCTGCCCCTCCTGGAGCTCGGGGAGGCTCTTGTCCTCATCGTCGCGACCTGCCACGGCGTACCAGCCCGGGAAGACGACCACCTGGCCGGTGGCGCGGAGCATGAAGCGGCCGGCCTCGATATCCACGCCGGTCTGATCCACGATGGCGGGGGCCATCTGCGAGGCCACAAAGCGCTGCCAGATGAGCTCGTAGAGGGCGAGCTGGTCCCTGTTGAGGACGCTCTTGAGGCTCTCGGGGGTGCGGGTGACGGAGGTGGGCCGGATGGCCTCATGGGCCTCCTGGGCGCCCTTCACCTTCTTGCCGCGGGCGCCCTTGCCGAGGTACTTCTTGCCCCAGCGCTCCTCGATGAACCCCGCGGCCTGCTTGCGGGCGGCGGCGGCCACGTTGGTGGAGTCGGTGCGCATGTAGGTGATGAGGCCGTGACTGCCCTCGTCCGTCTCCACGCCCTCATAAAGCTGCTGTGCGATCATCATCGTCTTGCGGGCCGAGAAGCGCAGGCGGTTGGAGGCGGCGCGCTGCAGCGTGGAGGTGATGAACGGGGGCCTGGGGTTGCGCCGCTGCTTCTTCCGCTCGATCTCCGCGACCCGGTAGGCGGCCTCCTGCATCTCCGCCACGATGGGCGTGACCTCGTCCTCGGAGGACAGGTCGATCTCCTCGCCGTCGATGGTCTTGAGCTCGGCCTCGAACTGCTCCCCGCCCTCGGGCTGCAGCAGTGCGGCGATCGACCAGTACTCCTCGGGCTCGAAGGCGGCGCGCTCGCGCTCCCGGTCGGTGATCAGCCGGAGAGCCACGGACTGCACGCGGCCGGCGGAGAGGCCCGAGTCAGGTCGGCCGCCGCCGATTCTCTTCCACAGCACGGGGCTGAGCGAGTAGCCCACCAGGCGGTCGAGGACCCGCCGGGCCTGCTGGGCCTCCACGCGGTTCATGTCGATGTCACCGGGCTGGTTCAGGGCGTCGAGGACGGCCTCGCGGGTGATCTCGTTGAACTGAATGCGGCGGGCACCGGAGAGGCCCAGCTCGTCGGCGATGTGCCAGGCGATGGCCTCGCCCTCCCGATCCGGGTCGGTGGCAAGGTAGACCTCATCGGCGTTGCTCACGGCCTCGCGCAGCTTCTTGATGGTCTTCCTGGCGGATGAGGGGACGACGTACTTGGGCTCGAAGCCCCCCTCGACGTCCACGGCCATCTCGTCCTCGGGCAGGTCGCGGACGTGGCCCATGGAGGCGAGAAGCTCGTACTCCCCCCCGAGGAACCCCGACAGGGTGCGTGTCTTGGTTGGGGACTCGACGATGATTGCTTTCTTCGGCACGGTATCATCCCTGCGATCGGCGGCGCCGAGGGCGCCGCGCGTGGCTGTCAGATTCGCACGAACTGGTTGCCGGGGAAGCGCTTCACCAGGCCCTTGACCTCCAGCAACATCAGCGCCGAGGAGACCTGCGATGCAGGCAGGTCGCAGTCGGCGGTCACGTCGTCAATATTGCGCGGCTGGTGGCTGAGCGCCTCCAGGACCTGCTGCTGGTCGCCGGGCAGCTCGTCGAGCTTCCGCTCCCGCTCGGCAGCGGGCTCACGCTCGGGGACGGCCTCGAGCATGATGCCCAGGCCCTCCACCACGTCCTCGGCGGTCTCCACCAGGCAGGCGCCGTGGCGCAGCAGGTCGTGGCAACCGCGGCTGACGGGGCTGGTGATGTTCCCCGGAACCGCGAAGACCTCGCGGCCCTGCTCCGCGGCCAGGCGGGCGGTGATGAGCGCGCCGCTCTTGGCCGGGGCCTCCACGACGATGGTGCCCAGCGCCAGGCCGCTAAGTATCCGATTGCGCTGCGGGAAGCGGTCGCGGGTCGGCGGGGTCCCCGGTGCCAGTTCCGTGATGGCCGCGCCGGAGCCGGTCATGTCGTCGCGCAACTGGGCATTCGCGGCCGGGTAGTTGACGTCAATCCCGCACGCCAGCACTCCGATGGTGCGGCCGCCGACGTTCAGCGCGGCCCGGTGGGCGTCTGCGTCGATGCCCACCGCCAGGCCACTGAAGATGGTGAAGCCGCGGCGGGCCAGCTCCCCGGCCAGCCGCTCGGCGACCTGCTCGCCGTAGGGGCTG
>JBNGDZ010000620.1:0-2776 GCA_049975765.1 Armatimonadota bacterium | reverse complement strand
CGCGGAGCACTTCCGCGAGCCGCTCCGGGAGTTCGAACGCTTCCATCACCTGCTGCGGCCCGGCGGCGTGCTGGGTGTGATGACCGGGATGCTTGACGACTGGGACGACTTCAGCGACTGGCACTACCGGCTCGATGCCACGCATATCAGCTTCTACAGCTGGCGGACCATGGTGTGGATCGCGAGGCGCTTCGGCTGGGGAGTCCTCTTCCCCCGCACCGACGTGACGGTCTTCCGAGCACCGTGGTGAGCGCAGGCATTGTCGCTCTCCGGCACGAGGCAGGCAGCCCGGGCGTTTCATGGGCCGCTGTTGGGGGGGAGGGCGGCGCGCGCGTTGCAGGTGTACCGCTGGCGGCGCGCGAAGGTGCAACCAGGCATGAAGTCCGGCGGCAGGAGGGCCAGGGCATGCAGTGGGCGGTCATCTTCGACGTGGACGGGGTCGTGGCCGACACGGAGGCGCTCAATGCCCGCGCCTCGGTGATGATGTTCGAGGAGCTCTACGACACCCGGGTGCAGCCGGAGGACTTCCGGGCCTTCGTGGGCACGGGCGACGAGCGCTACGTGGAGGGCGTGGCCGAGAAGTACGGGGTGGAGATCGACACCGAGGCGGCGGTGGAGCGGCGCAGGCGGAACTTCTTCAAGCTGCTGGAGAAGGAGACGCTGCCGGCCATGCCGGGGGTGATGGAGATCGTGCAGGCAGCGCGGGTCGCCGCGGACGTCAGGATCGCCATCGCTACCTCCGGCAACAAGGACAAGCAATTCCCGGTGATCGAGGGCACGGGGCTGAAGCTGGAGTGGTTCGATGCGGTCATCACCGGGGATGACGTCACCAAGAAGAAGCCCGACCCTCAGATCTACCTGATCACGGCCGAGACGCTGGGGGTGCCGCCGGAGCGCTGCGTGGTGCTGGAGGACGCGCCGTCGGGCGTGGGCGCCGCCAAGGCCGCCGGGATGGTCTGCGTGGCGGTCACCAGCTCCGTGAGCGCCGAGAGCCTCCAGGAGGCCGACCTGGTCGTGGACAGCCTGGCGCAGGTCAGCCTCGCCAAGCTCCGCGCACTGGCCACGTCATAGCTGCAGCCTCCCCGCCGCCTTCAACACCCGCATGGCGATGAGCGTGAGGGGCCGACTGGGCTCCCGGCGGTCACCCCAGTTGGTGACCTCCAGGCTCCGGCCGCTGGCCGTCGGGGGGCGCCAGTAGCGCCGCCCGGTGTGGCGCCAACGTCCATCCTCGCGGCGCTGCTGTTCGACGAGATCCAGTGCCTCCTGCGCGCGCGGGTCCTCGAGCGCCCCATCCACCAGCCGCAGGACGTCGAGGCCCGCCAGCACGTCATAGTGCCAGTACCACGGCCAGTGCAGCTTCGTCCACTCCTCGTGGATCAAGGAGCCATCGGTGGAGGAACGGAAGAGCCGGTGTTCCAGCAGCAGCTCGGCGGTGCGCCGGGCCGCGGAGCGCTTCTGCTCGTCGCCGGTGGCATCCGTGTAGAGCAGCAGTCCCCACATGGGCGTGAAGCTCTCGTGGAAGGACGAGTGGTGTGCCTCCGGGCGCTTATCGCAGTTCCAGCCGCCGTCGGGCCACTGCCACTCGACCAGCGAGTCTGCAAGCAGTCGGGCCCGCGGGTCGTCGGCCATGCCCATAGAGCAGGCGACGCCCAGCGCGTTGCCCTCCTGGGAGGCGCAGCGGCGCCAGCGGCCGTTGATACGGCGTATACTGCCCGGCCGCCGATGGCCCTCGCCCGTCCACCGGTCAAGGACGTATTCGGTGGCCCGGCGCCCCACGTCGTTGTCCGCCGGCAGGCCCAGGTGTGTGAGCGTCACCATCCGCCAGTGTGCGCCGCGCCACTTGCTGTAGGCGTCGCCCACGAAGCCGCCATCCCCACGCTGGCCCCTGAGCAGATCGCGAACGTGCTCGGCCTCCGGGATGGCCGCCCGCGCCTGCAAGAGCTCCGGATCGTCCGCCGGGCGGCCCTCCAGGTCGCGCAGCACGAGGTAGCGCGTCGGCGGCCACTGCTTCAGCCAGGCCACGACCTCGCGGTCCATTCCTGACACCTCTTCCCGCGCAACGAGCCCGCCGTGGCTGTTGGCCGTCGCTCCCGGCTCGTCGCTCGCCGCTAAAGCAGCACTTTGACAACGATCTTCTCGATGTCGCCCTCGCCGAGCATCGGCGCGTGCGCATCTCCAGGGAAGAACACCACGAACATGCCCTCCAGCAGGGGGATGTAGGCGTCGGGCGCATCCTCAAAGAGGATGACATCCTTCTCCGGGTCGTACGCCATGGTAGGCTGCTGGCAGTCCTCGGTGGCCTTCCAGCCAAACACCTCGTTGCCGGAGACCACGTACTGGATGTCAACGTACTGCTCGTGGGCCTCCAGGATCGCGTCCTCCCGCGCATTCAGCTTCCCGCGCAGCACATTGATGGTCAGGCGCCTGCCGTCGATCTCCGCCGGGCCATCCGGGGCGCTCTCGAAGTCAAACTCCCGCAGCAGATCGAACGCGGCCTCAAAGCGCGGGTGCATGTCGGCGTACCGGTCGGCGTTGTCGAGCCTGTCCAGGATCATCCTGATGTCCCTTCCAACAGGGGAATATGCTCACGTGCCATACATTCTCCGCAGCGCGGGCCGTGCCCTCCGGTGCCGCCGTTCAGCTTTGAGGCCGGGCCGATCCTCCTGGGCCGCACCGAGTTCCTCCTCAAGTTCCGACGCGCGGACTGACGGCGCAGGTGAATGGCTCCCGGCGAGCGAACCGACGCATCGGCTGAGGAGGGCGATATGTTCTACGT
>JBNGDZ010000619.1:0-2784 GCA_049975765.1 Armatimonadota bacterium | reverse complement strand
CGGCCGTTGACGACGATCACCCGCACGCCGCGGTTGGCGGCGGCCTGCAGCATGTTCGGCCAGATCTCGGTCTCCACCAGGACCATCACGTCCGGCCGCACAGCGTCCAGCACGCGGTTGACGATGAGGGGCAGGTCGAACGGGAAGTAGAAGAGGGCATCGGGGTCCACGTGTCGCTTCGCGGCCATCTCTCGCCCGGTCGCGGTGATGGTGGAGAGGGCGATGCCGGCCAGGGGGTCGGCGACGCGGATCTCCTGAATGATGGGCGCCACGGCGGCTACCTCTCCGGCCGAGACGGCGTGCACCCACACGACCGGGTCATCGCCGTTGAGCCCTGTGAGGCGATCGGAGATGGCGCCCATGCGCTCCCCGAAGCCGGAGAGCCTCTTGCCGCGAGCGAGAAGGCGCCACAGCAGGTAGAGCACGACCACCGGCAGCAGGAGCACCAGCAGGATGTTGTACACGATCCAGGTGGTGCGCGAGCCCGCATCCGATGTCTCGGAGTTCTGGTCAGCCATTGTCAGCCGCTCGATCCTCTGGCGTAAGCGCCGGCTCGGCCTGTCGCTCGACCTGGTGCGCGCGGTAGAGCCGCGCGTAGAGCCCGCCCCGCGCGAGCAGTTCGTCGTGGGTGCCCATCTCGACGATGCGGCCCTCGTCGAGGACTATGATGCGGTCGGCATCTCGTATCGTGGAGAGCCGGTGCGCGATGATGATGGACGTGCGCTCGTGCAGGATGCGCTGCAGCGCTCGATGGATGGCCACTTCGCTCTCGGTATCCACCGATGAGGTGGCCTCATCCAGGATCATGATACGCGGGTTGCGCAGCACCGCGCGGGCGATGGCAACGCGCTGCCGCTGGCCGCCGGAGAGCTGCATGCCGCGCTCGCCGACTTCGGTGTCGTAGCCGTCCGGAAGCTCCATGATGAACTCGTGGGCGTTGGCGGCCCTGGCGGCCTCAATGATCTCCTCATCGGAGGCGCCCGGGCGGCCGTAGAGGATGTTCTCGCGCACGGTGCCTCCGAACAGGAGTGTCTCCTGAGGGACGAGGCTCATATGGCGCCGGAGCTGTTGCGGGTCCATTTGCGTGACATCCACGCCGTCGATGAGGACCCTGCCGCGGGTCGGATCGTACAGGCGCGGGATGAGGTTGGCGATGGTGGTCTTGCCGGCGCCGCTGGGCCCCGCGAAGGCCACGACCTCACCGGGCTGGATCTCCAGGCTGATGTCACGCAGCGCCGGGGAGCGCCCCGTGTAGGAGAAGGAGACCTCCTCGAAGGTGATGCGGCCCTTCACGCTCTCCATCTCGGTGGGATCATCGACCACCGGGAGCCGCTCCTCAATGTCCAGCAGCTCGCGGTGACGGGTAGCGGCTGCGCCGGCCTGCTGCAGCGCCAGATTCAGACGGGAGAGGCGATTGACGGAGCTGGCGACGGCCTGCATCAGCACAATGACAGCGAAGAGGTCACCGCCGGTCATCTGCCCCGCGATGATCTGTCGAGCCCCCAGCACCAGCAGAGCCACGATCCCCAGCCCGCCCGCGACGCCCACCAGCGGCGAGTTCATCGCCCGCACCAGCGCCGTCTTCATCTCCGTGTCCATCACGGTGCGATTGTCCAGATCGAACCGCTCCGTGATCTGGCGTTGGATGCCGAAGATCTTCACCACGCGCACCGCCGCCAGGCCCTCGTGAAGCGAGGTGGTCAACTCGCCCAGGCGCTCCTGCACCCGGCGCGCCAGGGACCGGACCCGACGACCCAGGACGATGGTCAGCGCAGCCGCCAGTGGGATGATGATGACCAGCGTCAGGGTCAGGTAGGCCGAGGCCCGCCACATCTCCCAGATCCCGGCCACGGTGGCCACCGGCGCCGCGAACAGGTTCATGAGATTGGGCCCCAGCGTCCGCTGCAGAATCATGGTGTCGTTGTTGACCCGGGAGATGACCTCGCCGAGACGCTGGCGATCGTAGAACGACATTGACAGGCTCTGGAGGTGCTCGAAGAGGGCCTTGCGCAGCTCGTACAGGAGGTGTTGACTGACGTACTCGGTGCTGTAGAGGGCCAGGCCGTTGGCGAGGGCCGCCGCGACCAGGAAGCCGAAGAGGATGGCGGCGGCGCGCATGACGCGCCCGTGCACCTCCTCGGGCTCCAGCTCCTCCAGCTTCGCCGCCTGCGCCGCTCCGTCCGAAGGCGCCCCCGCCACCGCGGTCCCGGGGAAGATCTCGTCCACCACGCCCTTGACCCGCGCGAGGGCCACCGGCAAGAGCACGCCGGCGGCCACCATCAGGATGACCGCCACCACAACGGCCTTCCGGTAGGGCCGGAGGAACTTGGTCAGATACAGCAGGTCCCTCATCCGACTACTTCACCAACTCTATGAAGAACATCGCGGCGACGATCCAGGCGGAGATGATGTTCAGATGCTCCCCATTCTCGATGACCCGCCTCCAGGAGAAGCTGCCGTTCTCGCCCCCATCCGGTCGCTTCGGGAGCCATCGGGACACCTGCCGGCAATAGCGCTCGAACTCGGGGCCGAACTTCTCGCGCAGGAAGGCCTCCTCACACGCGACTGTGGGGGCGTGGGTTGCCAGCCACAAGAGCATGAGGATGGGCAGAGCGATGAGCCGGCCGGACATGAGGCCGAATGCCACGACTACCAGGAGGTTGCCCAGGTACAGCGGGTTGCGGCACCAGCCAAAGGGCCCGCCGGTTACCAGTGTCTCGTCCTTGTCCAGATAGCCCGCGCATGTGAGGCGGAGAAGGTAAGCGGCGGCCATGATGCACGCGC
>JBNGDZ010000618.1:0-2793 GCA_049975765.1 Armatimonadota bacterium | reverse complement strand
CGGCGACCCCGCCCGTCTGGTGCGTCAGGAAGCGATCCTGCGCATCGCCGGTGTTGGTCCAGCCCACGCGCTTGATCAGCCGCCGGCCGTCGGGGCTGATGGAGTAGGTCTTCTCGATCTCGATCTCCGGCAACCGGGGGTTGCGGCAGCGCAGCCGGATCATCCGGTCGCCGCGATCCAGCACCCCGGCGACCTCGTCTGCGTACTCCTCGGTCTCCGCGTCGCCGTCGCGCGTGTACAGGTAGTACCCGTCGCTCAGCCGCTCGATGCACTTCGCCCCGTGCTCCCGGCTCCACACCCCGCCCACCAGCCCGTGCTGCTTATCGATGGCGAAGCGCGCCGCTTCGCTCTCGAGGTACCAGTAATGCTCATCCTCGCGCCCGGCCTCGCTGGTCTCAGGCATCGCCGGGCCGGTGTCGTAGGCGGCGGCCGCCGCGGTCTTGCGATCCTCCTCGGTCGGCTCGCGCCCGTACAGCTCCACCTCCGCCAGCTCCACGTCCTGGTCCGCCGCCGGGCGGCTGAGGATCAGCCTCACGTAGCGCGCAACCGCACGCACCGGACCCTCGACGACGTGCTCGGCCTCCGCCCGCCGCGAGTCCTCGTTGGCCACCATCGCCACCGTCCGCCACTGCTCCCCATCCGGGCTTGCCAGCACCTCCGCCGACGCGATGTTCACCGCCGGCGCGGAGATAGCCCGCAGGGCAATGCGGGTGATGAAGCGCTCCCGGCCGAGGTCGAAGACGATCTCCGGCGTCTCCCCCAGCATTCGCCAGAAGGCCTGGCTCGCGCGGGGATTCACCTCGCCGTCAGTGAGGATCGTCCGGCCCTCGTCGCCGCGGTCCGGCGGGTTGACGTACTCGTAGCTTTCGATCTCGAGCCGGTCGCTCTCCTCCAGGTTCGTCTGCTCCACGTCGGCGACCATCACGTGGGCGTTGCCCGCGCCGAAGCCCACGCTGCCGCTGAGGATCGGGAAGAGGCCGTCATCGGTAGCCGAAAGGTGCAGCTTGTCATGGGGATCGCCCTGCGGCCTCAGATACACCTCGATCCTGCGCCCGCGCACCTCCACTCGCAGCGTCAGCCACTCGTTGAGCGGCGTGGCCTTCGGCCGCACGGCCTCGATCGTCTCTTGGAAAGCTTTGTCCAGCTTTCCCCCCATGACCTTTTGCATGTACAGGCTCCGGAACTTCGGGCGCAGGTAGATCCAGTAGCAGTCGCGCTCCGCCCAGACCTCCCCGTTCCAGCGCACGAAGAGGCTGAAGCCGGAGTACTTGTCATCGGCGCGCAGGAACTTGACGCGGGCGGTGACCGCGAAGTCGTGCATCGGCTCCCCGCCCACCCAGTTCACGTGCCCGCCGTCAGGGGTATCGATCTCCAGCGCACCCTCCGGGGTGCGCCGCACCACCTCATCGGCGTCACAGGCGTGCTCCAGGCCCAGCGCCCACTCCTCTCGCCAGTCCTTGGCAAAGGGCGCCGCGGAGGCGGTCCCCGCGACTGCTCCGAGCATCACCAGCATCACAAGCCGCCGCATGACGGCGGATCACCTCCCGGCATCGCGTCGAGCTGCACGGGGCGCTTGACCATGGGTCACCGTGATTCCTCTCTGATGTGTCGCTGGGGTAGGAGCGTTCCCGCCGACGGCGAATACTTCCACATGAACACCAACGAACAGGAGGAGGGCTGGATATGGGCACGAAGGGACGCGAGATCGTCGGACTCGATGTAGATCAGCTCGTCGAGAAGCTCAACGCGGCGCTGGCTGACGAATGGTTGGCCTTTTATCAGTACTGGGTCGGCGCGCAGGTCGTGAAGGGCCCCATGCGCGGCGCGGTCGAGGGCGAGCTGGTGGAGCACGCCCAGGAGGAGTTCGAACACGCCGGGCAGCTCGTGGAGCGCATCGTGCAGCTTGCCGGTGTGCCTCTCCTGAGCCCCAGGGACTGGTATGATGCGACGAACTGCGGATATGAGGCGCCGGAGGATGGCCGGGTGGTGCCGGTCCTGGAGCAGAACATCGCTGGCGAGCAGTGCGCCATCGAGACCTACCAGGAGCTGGCGGAGCTGACACGCGACACAGATCCGATCACCTACGACATGGTCGTGGACATTCTCGAGGATGAGGTGGAGCACGAGGAGGACCTGCAGGCGCTCCTCGAGGACATCGAGATCGGGCTGGGCGACTGAGACCCGGCCTGGGAAGCCACGGTCAGCCGGCCGCCCTTCACCCATGAAGGGCGGCCGCGCTCGTCTTCGGTCCCCGGGTGAGCATGACGCTCACACGAACGACCGGGCGGGAACGGACAGCCCGGCCGGAAGGGTGTGAGATGGCGCCGAATGCACTCTCGTCAGTACTGATCGCTTCCAGGAATGGCGGGAGGCGGGTGTCTTTGAGCGGATGCGGCGAGTGGGGGTGATGGAATATGACAGCCAAGAGGGCATTGATTGGGAATGGCAGTGCATGGACGGAGCCATGACCAGGACGCTTTTGGGGGGAAAGCAGATCGCGCTACGCCCAGAATCTGGCCGCTACGGGTCACCACTGTCGAAGATGCGCCAGACACCGCAGGCCGGGCGGCAGGAAGGCTGCCGCAGAGGCCGAACACTATCACTGCCACTGCAAGACGCTCCAGGACGGCGCCGGCAACAGCTCTCCGGCCCGGCGCCCAGGCGTCGATGACCTCTGTGAGGGCACATGAATATGAACCGCTACGCAGCCCTGCTGATCGTCATATCGTGCGCAACGGCCTCCGGCCAGACATCCCTGGTCAGAGACGGCCAGCCGCAGGCGCAGATCATCAT
>JBNGDZ010000617.1:0-2799 GCA_049975765.1 Armatimonadota bacterium | reverse complement strand
AGACCAAGATGCGTGAGCTCATGGAGGAGATCCTGTCCGACGCGCAGAGGCGCGGCGCGCACTTCGCCGACCTACGGGTGACCGACGGGGAGGGGACCAGCGTCGCTGTGGAGGACGGGCAGGCCGATAAGATCTCGTCCTCAACGCGCTCAGGCGCCGGCCTGCGCGTGCTGGTCGATGGTGCGTGGGGCTTCGCACCGACCAACCTGGTGACCGCCGAGGAGCTTCGTCGCTGCCTCCACGACGCCCTGGCCATGGCGCAGGCCGCCACGGGCCACGTCACGGATCCGGGCATGGTCGCCGAGGTGGAGCCGGTGGAGGACACCGTGGGGCTGGACGTTCGGATCGATCCCCGCCACGTGCCCCTTGCCGATCGCGTCCAGCGCATCTTCGAGATCGAGCAGGTGGCCCGCGAGCGCGACGACCGCATCGTCAACACCAGGGCAAGCTACTCCGACAGCGTCGGACGGCTCACCGTCGCCAACACCCTCGGAACCTACATCGAGCGGGAGGCCGTCCGCTGCTCGGTGCGCCTGTCGGCCACCGCCCAGAGCGCCCGGACGCGGCAGTTCGCCACGGAGAGCAAGGCGCGGCCGGGCGGCTACGAGCTGGTGGAGGCGATCGACATCGATCAGTGGGCCGGGGGGACGGCCGACAAGGCCCTGGCGCTGCTTGACGCCGCGCCGGCGCCCGCCGGTCAGTTCGACGTCATCATCGACCCACGCGTCTGCGGGCTGCTGGTGCATGAGGCATTCGGGCACAATGCTGAGGCCGACGCCGTCTGGGCGGGGGACTCCATCCTGGCGGGCCACGAGGGGGAGCAGGTGTGCTCGCCACTGGTGAGTATCGCTGACGACCCCACCCTCGCGGATCTGAACGGGACCTTCAGGTACGATCACGAGGGCGTTCCGGCGCGCAGGCATGACATCATCCGGGAGGGGGTGCTGCTGGGGTACCTGCACAGCCTGGAGACCGCCGCCCGCCTCGGCGCGGAGCCCAACGGCCGCGCCCGGGCACAGAGCCATCAGTACGAGCCGATCGTGCGCATGAGCAACACCTTCATCGACGCCGGCGACGCCACCCTTGAGGAGATGATCGCCGACACCGAGCGTGGTCTGCTGCTCAAGGGCGGCTACTGGGGCTACGTGTTCACGGCTCGCGGGCAGTTCACGTGCAACGTCGAGAACGCCTGGGCCATCGAGGGCGGAGAGCTGGGCCAGCACTACCGCAACGCCTCCTTCGCGGGGATGACCATGGAGATGCTCTCGCGCGTGGACGCCGTGGGCGATGAGGTCAGCTTCGAGCTCGGCGGCACCTGCGGCAAGGCCGGCCAGTCGATGCCCGTTGACGCCGGCGGGCCGTATCTGCGTATACGCGACGTGGTTGTCGGGGGCCAGACGCAGGTCGGGAGGGCACAGTGATGAGCGAGCTGCTGGATCTCGCGCAGGCGGCGGTGGAGGCTGCACGGAGAAGCGGCGCGGACTACTGCGACGCCTACTGCTCGGATACCGTCGAGAACTCGGTGGAGGTGGAGAGAAACTCCATCAACTACTGCGCCACCGTCCGCGATCAGGGCCTCTCCGTGCGAGCCTACTGCAGCGGCGGGCAGGGCTTCGCCAGCGTGCAGACGCTCAGCACACAGAGCGCGCGGGAGTGCGCCGAGCGCGCCGTGGCCATGGCGAAGGCCGCCCATCCCGATCCGGACTTCGTGCGCCTGCCCGAGCCCATGGAGGCAGAGCCGGTACCGGAGCTGTTCGACGATGAGCTGGCCGGCCTGGGCGCCGACGTCATCGTGCGGTGGTGCGCGCAGGGCCTGGAGGAGGCGCGGGAGGTCGCGGACGACGCCATCGTCCAGGGCGGCGTCTCCGGCGGATACGGGGACTCCGCGCTGGTCAGTTCCACTGGCGTGGCCGTCACCCGGCGGGGCAGCTCCGTCGGCATCCAGTTCTACGTCATCATCAACCGCGAGGGCGACGTCGGCATCTACTTCGAGCAGGACATGGCGCGCCGGCTGAGCGACCTGGAGGTCGAGGGCGTGGCCGCCACAGCCGCGCAGGGCGCCCTGGATCAGCTCGGCAGTCAGCCCGTCGCCACCGGGCGTCTACCCATCGTGCTCGGCCCGCTGGCGACCATGAGTCTCATCGGCTCGTCCGTCAGCGCGGCCGAGGCGGATGGCGTGCAGCGCAACCGCTCGTGGCTGGCGGGGAAGGCCGGCGAGCGTATCGCCTCCGAGGCGCTGACTATCCGCGAGGAGCCGCTGGTGCCCGCAGGCCTGCGCTCGTCGGAGTACGACGCCGAGGGCGTGGCGCGGCAGCCCCGGGCGCTGATCGACTCCGGGGTCCTGACCACCTACCTGCACAACTCCTACACGGCCTACAAGGCCGGCGTGGAGCCCACCGGGCACGCATCCCGCGGCGGATACTCCTCCTCGGTCGGCATCAGCCCCAGCAACCTGCAGGTGCAGCCCGGCGAGAGGCCGGAGGCGGAGCTCATCGCCGAGATCGACGACGGCCTGTACATCGCCTACGCGGGCCTGGCGCCCAACAGCATCACCGGCGAGGTCTCCACCACCGCCGACTTCGGCTTTCACATCGACGGCGGCGAGCTGGCGGCACCGCTCGCCACCACGCTCATCGGCAGCACCGGCGAGGAGCTTCTCGGCGGCATCGACGCGGTCTCGAGCGACTACCGCGAGGAGCCGGGCCTGATCCTGCCCAGCCTCCGCATCGCCTCGGTGCAGGTCGCCAGCGAGGGGTAGGAGACTGTGCGACGTGATAGAAGACACGCTCGATCCACGTG
>JBNGDZ010000616.1:0-2830 GCA_049975765.1 Armatimonadota bacterium | reverse complement strand
GTCTTGGGAACGCG
This sequence comes from Armatimonadota bacterium, assembly GCA_049975765.1. Lineage (GTDB taxonomy): Bacteria > Armatimonadota > Zipacnadia > Zipacnadales > UBA5352 > JAYENL01. Next base: position 2,816 of record JBNGDZ010000616.1, on the reverse strand, counting down.
CAATGTCGTGGCCGCCTGCCTGCGCAGCGGCGGCGGTGGCTCGATCCGCACCACCGCCCGCTCGAAGAAGAGCTGCAGGCCTTCGTACCAGCGGGGCGCCGGGAGCTGGCCGATCTCGAAGACGCAGTTGACCCGCCCCTCCGACCACCCCTGCATCACGAACGGCCGATCCATCCCCCGGTATCCCACGTGCTCGAACTCATAGTCCTGCTCGATAAACAACCGCACCAGGTTGGTGACGTGCGAGTCCACGTTCAGCACGCGCCGGTAGAGCGGCTGCAGCTCCTCCGGGATCCACTCCGGCAATGGCCGCCGCGGTGAGAGGCCCTGGGGCGGCTCCTCGTCGGTGGTGATGGGCCCCTCTATGCCGTACTGCCACTCGCCGCCGAAGTTCCACACCCGCACCATGCCCAGCTCACCGTAGCGCCCTGAGCTCATCGCCTCGTCGATGATGCCCCTGGCGAGACTGATGCCAGTGTCATGGCGCTTCATGTACCCCACCTGGTACACCAGGTCCTGCTCCTCCGCCAGCGCCGCCAGCTCCGCGCACTCATCGGACGCCACGCCCATGGGCTTCTCGGTGATGACGTGCTTGCCGGCCTCCAGCAGATCGCGCACCACGGGAGGAACGAGCGACTCGTGCATGATGGCGGCGACCGCCTCCACGTCCGGGTCGGCGGCCAGCTCCCGGTGGTCAGGGTAGGTGCGCTGGATGTGATAGCGCTCGGCGACGCGCCGCCTGAGCGCCTCGCGCGGCTCGGCCAGAGCCAGCATCTCCGCCCGCTCAAGCCGCGCGTAGTTGGCGATATGCGCCACCTGGCCCATGTATCCTGCGCCGACGAAGCCCATCCTGACCGGCTTCATGCTGCCACCGCCGCTCTCTCTGTCACGAGCCGAGCACCTCCTGCAGGTGCCTCATGCAGTTGCGGACCACTACCTCGTGGTCCTGTGCCCAGTACTGCTCGCGGAACAGCTCGACCGAGACGAAGCCGTCGTAGCCGACGTCGCGAAGCGCCGCCAGGTAGTCCTGCAGCGGGATCACGCCCAGGCCGGGGTAGAGGCGGTTGGCGTCGGTGAGCTGCTCGCGGGGCAGGTCCTCGGCGTCGTTGATGTGCACGATCAGCAGACGATCACGGGGGATCGCCGCGATCTGCTCCGGCGCCACGCCCGACTTGTAGTAGTGGAAGGTATCCACCATGATGCCCAGCGACGGATGGCCGGCGGCCTCCACGATCGCCAGCGCGTCCTCGGGCCCGTCCATGAACTGCTGTCCGCCGATGGGCTCCAGGGCCAGCTTCACGCCGCTGTTCTCCGCCGCCACCGCATAGTGATGCGCGACCTCAGCCGCCCGCAGGATCGCCCCGTCGCGGGCGACCTCGTCGGGCGGCTGCTCCGCGATGAAGCTCAGCAGCACCTCGCCGCCCAGCTCCCGGCAGATCGGCCCGTAGGTGCAGATGCGCTCGATCTGCTCTCCCGCCGCGTCGCCGAAGGGCTGGAAGGCGAAGGCCATGAGGCCCGCGCACTCGACCTGTGAGTCGTCCAGCAGCGCGCGCAGGTCCGTCACAGACGCGTCCTCAAGGAACTCGTCGAGCTTGCCGGTGTCGATCTCGATTCCCTCGAAGCCGGTCTCTCCGCAGAGGCGGATGTCATCCTCAAGCGGTCGGCCCCGGGTCGTCGCGGTGTTCAGGCACGTACGCATCCTGGCACGCTCCTCAATCGGTCAGTGAGGCGACGGTCTCGTCATCCAGCGTCTCGCACAGCGCGCAGACCAGCCGCAGCGTGGTCTCGTAGTCCCTGGCGCTGATGATCCCGGCGTGGGTGTGGATGTGCCTGGTCGGGACGCCGAGGACGATGCTGGGCACGCCGACGGAGTGCATATGGATGCGGCCGGCGTCGGTCCCGCCCCGCTCCAGGACGGTAAGCTGGTAGTCGAGGTCCCGGTCCTCGCACAGATCGATGGCCAGGTCGCGGAGGCGGTGGTTGGGGATGGCCGAGCCCTCGAGCATGTAGATGGCCACACCCTCCCCCAGCTTCACGCCCGACTCGTCATCGCTGATGCCCGGAACGTCCCCCGCGATGGCCGTCTCCAGCACGATCCCGACGTCCGGGTCCACGGCGTCGGCGGAGGTCTCGGCGCCACGCAGGCCCACCTCCTCCTGAACCGTGCCGACGCCGAAGAGCGTGTTGGGGTGGTCGCTGTCGTGCAGCGCCCGGAGGGCCTCAATGGCGAGCGCGACGCCCACCCGGTCGTCCCAGGCCTTCGCCATCAGGCGGTCACCGTCGCCGAGCACCTCGAAGGGGGACCAGGGCACGATAGGATCGCCGGGGCGGATGCCCATCGTCTCGGTTGCCTCCTCCCGGTCTTTCGCGCCGACGTCGATGAACATGTTCTTGCGCTCGACGACCTTCTTGCGCTCGTCCTCGTCCAGCAGGTGCGGGGGCTTGGAGCCGATGAGGCCCGTGACAGGCCCCCTCGACGTCTCTATGACCACGCGCTGTGCCAGCAGGACCTGCTCCCACCACCCGCCCAACTGCGAGAACCTGACGAAGCCCTCCTCGGTGATCAGCTTCACCATGAAGCCGACCTCGTCCATGTGGCCGGCGAGCATGATGTGCGGCCTTTCGGCGGCGCCACCCACGCGCGCGATCAGGCTGCCCAGCCTGTCAGAGCTGATCTGGGCGATCTCCTCCAGATGCCGGCGCATTATGGCGGCGATACGGCTCTCGAAGCCCGGAACCCCGTTCGTCTCGGTCAGCGTGCGGAGCAGATCGATGGTTGCCTGCTTCATGACGACCTCCTTGCGGCCCCACGGCCC
>JBNGDZ010000615.1:0-2834 GCA_049975765.1 Armatimonadota bacterium | reverse complement strand
GCCTACTACTACTGGCGCTTCCGCCTCCCGAGGAGGATCCACCGCCCGAGACACTGGGGGGCTGAGACCGAGCAGTTCGATCCCCCGGACGGCTGGGGGCACGGCGGCTTCCATGACTGGTATCTGCTCGACTACGGCCAATGGGGAGCTGGTCTGGTCACGCCCATGTATCTGCTCACCGGGGGCAGGGACGTGGGTCGCGGCTGCTACCTGAAGCCCTTCCCCATCGAGCGCCAGCTCCTGCTGCCGGGTGGGCCGGGCCTGGAGCAACAGTTCCTCGTCTTCCGTGAGGAGGACGCGGTTGATGTGGCCGGTCGGTGGCGGGCGCTGATGGCCCGCGGCGACCTCTTCGACGTGCCGTGGGCCAGACTCTCCGGCCGCGTGGCCACTGCGCCGACGTGGCTGCGGGAGGCCGCCATCTTCCAGGGCTGGCCCTACCCGTGGAGCGAGGCCACCGTCGAGGGCCGGGTGGCGCCCTTTCCTCTCGTCATCGACGCCCCCATCGACGCGCACCTCATCGAGATGGCGCGGCAGGCCGGCAGCCGCACGGCGGTCTACGTGAACGTGATGCAGCAGTGGGTCCCCAAGCCCGTCGAGCAGCGAGGCTATGATCGCCCGGTCTTCGAGTTCACGAGGCTGCTGGGCCTCGCCGAGCATCCGCAGTGGCGGCGTATCGGCGAGGACGGAGTGCCCGCCGTCAGCGAGACCCGGTGGTGGACCAACTACAATCCCTGCTTCCTGGCGCCGGGCTACATCGAGCGCTGCCTGGAGGCGGTGGACCAGGTCCTGGATGTCCGCCCTGACGCCCTCTTCGTGGATAACTGCTTCTTCCGGCTCGACGCGTGTTGCGGCGAGACGCTGGGGGTGCACGAGCATCGTCACGACTGCCCGAACGCCATGGCGGCCTACCGGGGTCTGGTGCAGCTCATCGGCCAGCGCGCGCACCAGGTCGGGGTAGCCATGCTCTGCAACAGCGAGGTCGATCCCGGACTGTGGGATGTCATGGATGGGCAGATGTTCGAGTGCATGTGGTACTGCCCCGGCTGGGAGGGCCGTGAGAAGGGATACACGCCCATGCGCTACGCGGGTGAGCGGTGGGCGGAGGCGGTGCGCCGCGGCGGCACCGTGCAGGTGCTCAACTACATCTCCGTCGAGGCCCCGCAGAGGCGCATGCAGGCACTGGGCTTCACCTACGCCTGGTGTAGGCTGCACGGCCTCATGTGGACCGACTGGTACAACCTGTTCCAGGCAGAGGATGAGGCGCTTCGCGAGGCGGCGCACCGGGTCTACGCCATCGACCTGGGCCGGGCAACCGACGCCCGACCCCATCGGGACGGCCTCACACTGTGGCGCCGATTCGAGAACGGTATTGTCCTGCTCAACCCGCTCCGTGAGGCCGTCACCTGCGAGATACCTGCAGCGTCCTCTGCGTCAGGGTGGGATGTGGTGGGCGACGAGACGCTGGAGGCCACAGATGGGGCCTTCCGCCTGACCATCGGCCCGCAGGAGGGGCGCATCCTCCTGACGCCGCCGCCCGACCAGGCGTGACGTAACGGGCGCCTACTGCTCGCCCTCGGCCTGCTCCTCGGCCTCGGGCTGGGCCTGCTCTTCCGGCTGCGCCCCCTGGTCCTCCGCCTGCTCCCCCTGGGGCTGAGGCTCGGCCGGCGCAGTGACGGCGGTCCAGCTCTCCTCCAGTGGGATGCGGCGCACAACGCGGAGCGTCAGCGACGTCACGGGCGGCAACTGGTCCGCCGTATCCGCCTCAATGCTATCCGCGTAGTCGAAGACGTACTGGTGCGTCGCCAGCTCCAGGTCCGTGTCCGCGATACCCGCCTCCGTGCGAGCCTGCTCGGAGACGTGACCCGGTGCGATGGCGGTGTCGCCCGAGCCCAGGACCAGCGCGATGTCATGCATGCTGTCCGGGGGGACGAGGGCCTTGACGTTGACGAATCCCAATAGGGACGGCTTGCCGACTGTTGCCGCGACCTCCGTCACGTCCCCGTGGCCCTCCGCTCCCTCGCCCAGCCACCGGCGGATGGACGGCGCGCCGGCGAGAACCTGACCGATGCCGACGCCGGTGACGGTCGCCGTGAGCCAGCCGGTGCTGGCCGTCAGGGGAAACTGCCAGCCCTCGCCCTGCTCCCATGTGAACTCCGCCGTCTCCAGACGGTAGCGCGCGAGAACGAGGCGCAGACTGGCCTGTTTCATCAGCTCCTGATCCGGCACCTCGAACCACAGCTCGGCGGCGACGCGCCACGGCTCGCCCTCGTTGCGCTGGGCGTCGAGCGATGACTCCAGCAGGTGGAGCGGCTCCTCGCCGATGCCCAACGCCAGCACCGTGCGTTCGGCGTCCAACTGGATGGCATCCGCCGGGCTGGCGTCCGTGGCGGAGACCTGCACGCGCAGCATCTCGGGTGGCACGTCGCCGGTGAGCCGCTCGATGGGCGTGGGGATGACCTCGAAGGTGGCGCTCTCGATGGTCAGCAGGCCCTGAGCGAGGACCGGCGTGCAGCTCAGCATGGCGCAGAGCACCGTCAGGCCCAATCTCATCGCGTGCACCTCCGGACGCAGCATCGTGGACCGGAGAACGCACCTTGAGAGTATGACTGCCCGCCGCTGCCTGTCAAGCCCGTTTCGGGCCGCGCGCCTGGACCATGGCCGTTGCCTCATGTGGTATGGAGAGGCCGGACCGCTGTCCGGCCTGCCGCCGGGTCGTCGGGAGGGACGTGCCCCCAGCCCGCCCTGTCGTTGGCGAGGCCGTCGGTCGGCCGTTCGTCGCGCCGTATGGAGGGGCCGGACCACTGTCCGGCCCGCCGTTGAGGCCGTCGGTCGGC
>JBNGDZ010000614.1:0-2839 GCA_049975765.1 Armatimonadota bacterium | reverse complement strand
GCCCTGGGGCTGGCCTCCTGCTCGCAGATGGTGCAGCCCCCGCCGACCGGCGAGGAGCTTGAGCAGTTGGTTGGCACCGAGTGGTACAGCGTCCTGATCTTCGGACAGCCCTCCGGCTACGCCCGCATCGAGGCCGAGGTCATCGAGGCGCCCGAGGGTGCCCACATGCGCACCAGCGAGGATGTCAAGGTCCTCGTCGACCTCCTTGGCCAGAGCCGGGAGGTCTCCAAGTCGCAGGTCACCGAGTACGACCAGCAGCTCCGGCCGGTCAGCATCGAGCTGGTCAAGGACGAGCTCGGGCGACCGGTGCGGGCCGAGGCGCAACTCGACGACGGCGAGCTGGTGGTGCGGACGACGGCGGGAGAGGGCCCGGACGCCACGCCCACGGTGGACACCTTCGAGGTGCCCGACGACCTGGCCTCGGATCTGATCCTCGGGATCAAGCTCGTACGCGGCGAACTCGAGGTCGGTGACACGGTGCAGTACTCCGTCTACGCCCCGGAGATTAACGTCATCGACCGCCACATCGTCACCGTGGACCGCCGCGAGAGCGTCAACGGCACCGAGGCCCTGGTGGTGAGGGCCGCCAGCGAGGAGCTGGGCATCGAGGTGGTGAGCTGGATCGCTGAGGATGGGACTATGCTTCGGCAGAGGGCACCGGGGCTGATGGACCTGACCCTCGAGCGCGTCACCGAGGAGGAGGCGCTCGCCAGCCTGGCGCCCTTCGAGCTGAGCAACGTCATCGAGGTGCAGCATCACCTGCCCATGGTGCGCAGCCTCAGGCAGGTTCGGCTGCGCGTGATCCGCAAGGTGGGCGAGGCCGCGGAGCTGATCCCGCAGACACCCAGGCAGACGGTGACCCCCGAGGGGGAGCAGGCCACCGTCACCATCAGCCGGGAGCGGCCCCCCAAGGACTCCCTGCCGCTGCCGATCACCGGCGAGTCCATGGCCGAGTACCTGCAGCCGAACAAGTACCTGCAGTGCGACGATCCCGAGCTCGTCAAGATCGCGCGGGAGGCCGTCGGCGAGGAGACGGACGCCTGGGGCGCGGCACAGAAGCTGTGCTCGTGGGTGCACCGGGAGATGCAGAAGGTCCAGAGCGAGCCGCGGCCGGTCACCGCCCTGGAGGTCCTCAAGGAGATGCGCGGCGACTGCACCGAGCACGCCATCCTGCTGGCGGCGATGGGCCGGGCGGTGGGTCTGCCCACGCGCATGGTCACCGGCCTGGCCTACACCGGCGGTAAGTTCGGCTACCACGCCTGGACTGAGGTCTACGTAGGGCGCTGGGTGGAGATGGACCCGGCGTGGGGTGAGATGACCGCCGACGCGGGGCACCTGCTGATCTACTCCAGCTCTCTGGAGCAGGCCGAGTGGGCGCGGGCGTCGCTGGCCACCGGCCGGACCATCGGCGCCATCGAGATGGAATTGCTGGGGTACACCAACGCCGACGGTGAGAGCGCGGAGTTCGACGAGGTGCATTGAGATGAGGGGCCTGGCAGCGGCTGCTATCGTGACGCTGCTCGCGTGTCCGGCGCCGTGCCAGGAGGAGGCCGAGCAGCCACCGGCGCCTCAGGGCGAGGGCGAGCTTGTGATCGCGCAGGCCGTCTGGCCCGACCAGGACCTGAGCAACACCGTCTACAGAGTCTTCGCCGATCAGGCAATGCGGCAGCTCGTTGAGGCTTTCCCCGCCGGCGGCGCCACAGGTGCGGCCGGTATGGTCCTGGACCCCGGGCAGTACTACCTCATGGCCGTGGTCGATGCCAACGGCAACGGCGTGCCCGACGCCGGCGACGGCCTCGGCTTCTACGGCGTGGAGACGCTCTCCAGCCAAGCGCGCCCGCAGCCACTTGAGGTCCGCGAGGGGCTCGTCGGCACCGCTACAGTGCCCATCCTGGTGCGTATGACCGAGGGCAACCGGCTCGAGCCGCTGCCCTGGGCCGTGGCCATGATGCGCGGGACGCTTAGCGGGACGGTCACCGGAAGTGACCTGCCGGTGGTGGTGGCGCTGCTGCCGGCGGCGGAGACAGGGCGCGTCTTCGCCGCGCTGGCGGCCGGGGACGGCGGCTTCGCCGTCAGAGCAGCTCCGGGGATGTACCGCCTCGTGGCCATCGCCGACGCGGACGGTGATCGCCAGTCGTCCGGCGGTGACCTTGTGGCGTTTCGGGGCTGGGGCGAGGAGGATCCGGTCGAGGTGGCGGCCGATCAGGATCGAGCGGCCGGCGAGCTGGCGCTTGCCGGGGGAAGCCCGCCCGAAAAGCTGCCTCCGCTGGTGGCGGGCCGCGTGCTACACGCCGAGACTGGCGAGGGCGGCAGTATCACCGTGAGCCTGTGTGCCGATCAGGCCATGCAGACCGAGGTGGCCACGCTGCAGGCCGGCGCCGACGGCCGCTTTGCGGGGACGGTGCAGGCGGCGACCTACTACCTCCGGGCCACCGTCGATCAGCAGAGCGATGACTCGCTTGGGCCGGGCGATATGCTGGGCTTCTACGGTGTGTCGGACCTGATGGCCGAGGAGCGGCCGCAGGCGCTGAGCATGACCCCGCACGCGCTGATCACCGACGTCACCATTCCTATCACCGCCCGCATCAATGAGGAGGGCCGCCTCACCGCCTATCAGCCGGACGAGGCCGCCGACGCCGCGCCAGCCGACGATGCCGGAGAGTGACGATGCCGCTGCAGCAGCTTCGAGACGCGCGAATCGCAGTCCTGATGGGCGGCCAGTCCGGGGAGCGGGAGGTGTCGCTGCGCTCGGGGGCGGGCGTGCTGGCGGCCCTGGGCCGCCAGGGCTTCGACGCCACAAAGATCGATCCCGGCCCCGACCTGGTGGCGCAGCTTCGGC
>JBNGDZ010000613.1:0-2839 GCA_049975765.1 Armatimonadota bacterium | reverse complement strand
CCGCTCTGCGGGCAAGGCCAGCCGTTTAGTGGCACGCACACTCCTGTGCGTGCGTCGTATGTCGTTGTCGGGCTGGAAGCCCGGCCTACGCGGAGAGTGAGGTATGTCGTTGTCGGGCTGGAAGCCCGACCTACGCGGAGAGTGAGGTATGTCGTTGTCGGGTTGGAAGCCCGACCTACGCGGAGAGTGAAGCGCAGCGAAGGAAGGCAACCGGGCGGGCTCCAAACGGCGCGGCAACGCCAAACGGCCGGGCCGGGACGGAGATCGGCCTCTTGAGACGGCACGGCCAACCGAGGCGCTGCGCGGCATGGGTAGTTGAGCGGGGACGAAGTACCTGCCGCCGATGGAGGAGCCAGTGTCCCAGAGCCAGGAGCCCGCAATTGACCTGAGCATCATCATCCCCGCCTACAATGAGGCGCGGGCGTTACCTGTGGCCATCGAGGTCGTGGCGGGCTACCTTGATGACCGACGCCTCATCGGTGAAGTGATTGTCGTCGATGACGGCAGCTGCGATGACACCAGAGCCATCGCAGAGGCGGCCGCCGAGCGCGAGGATCGCGTTCGGCTCGAGGGATACGAGCGCAATCGGGGCAAGGGCCACGCCGTTCGGCACGGCGTGAGGGCCGCCCGCGGTGAGGCGATCGTGTTCCTGGACGCTGACCTCGCCACGCCCGTGGAGGAGATCGATAGGGCGCTCGCGGCTATCGCCGACGGCGCCGATGTGGTGGTCGGCACACGCTTCCATGCCGAGGCCGAGATCGAGCGCCCCCAGCCCTGGCTGCGGCGGTTCATGGGCGGGGGTTTCCGCTGGCTGGCCAAAGCCACACTCGGGTTGTCGGCGAGCGATATTACCTGCGGCTTCAAGGGGTTCACCGCGGAGGCCGCGCGGGCGATCTTCAGCCGCAGCACCATCGACGGCTGGGCCTTCGACGCTGAGCTGCTGGTCATCGCGCGACGACTGGGCCTGCGGGTGGTGGAGGTGCCGGTGCGCTGGAGCGACAGCCGGGACAGCCGCGTCCGGCCGCTGGCCAACGCCATCGAGTCCTGGCGGCAGCTCATGCAGATTCGTCGCAGGCTGAGGGAGGGAGCGTATGATCCGGGCCGCGAGACGATGGCGGAGTGATCTGCTGGCGATCGGCTTCATTGCCGCCGTCGCTGTGGCGGTGACGTGGCCGGTCACCGTCGGCGGCCGGGCGCTGCTGCCCACCGATCTGTATCTGCTCATCCAGCCGTGGCGCGCCCACGCACATGAGTTCGACGCCCCCGAGCGGCCGACAAACCCCATCCTGGACGCGGTCCAGCAGTTCTACCCCTGGCGTCTTCACGCCGCTCGGCAGGTCAGGCAGGGGCGCATCCCGCTGTGGACCCCGCAGATGCTCTCGGGCACACCCTTCGTGGCCAACAACCAGTCCGCGGTGTTCTACCCCGAGACCTGGCTGCACTACGTCATGGACTCCCTGCACGCCCTGGGCTGGGCGACGCTGACCTTCCTGCTGGTCGCTGGCGGGTCGATGTACGCCCTCCTGCGCGTGATCGGCTGCCGGCCGGTGGCTGCCTGCATCGGCGGCGTGGCATTCATGCTCAGCGGCTACTTCGTGGGCTGGATGACCTTCCCGAGCTTCCGCTCGGTGGGCGCCTGGCTGCCCCTGATGCTGCTCGGCTTCGAGCAGTCTCTGCGCACGCGCCGAGGGCGCTGGCTGGCGCTCACCAGCCTGGGTACGGGCCTGCAGTTTCTCGCGGGGAACCTGCACATCTCCATCTACTTGCTCCTGGGCTTCGCGGCCTACGTGATGGCGCGCCTGGTGGCCTGCCTCGCCGACGGGGAGGCACGGGCCAGCGTCGGTCGGGACCTGGCGATGGCCGTCGGGGCGGTGGTGCTGGGGGCCATGCTGGCCGGCTGCCAGCTCGGGCCGTCGCTGGAGTTCACGCAGCTCAACTACCGCCGGGGCGGGGTGGAGTACGCCACGCAGGTGCATCACGCGCTGGCTCCGCCGCAACTGCTGCTGGGGCTGATGCCCGACATCTTCGGTAACCCCGCCGCGGGCAATCATTGGGGCGATCAGCTCAACGTCCTGTGGGGCAGGGCCAACCGCGTCTACACGGAGACCGCGTGGTACTTCGGCGTGGGGACGCTGCTGCTTGGCCTGGCCGGCCTCATCGCGCATCCGCGCCGGCAGAGCTGGTTCTGGCTGGCGGTGCTCCTGGGAGCGCTGGGGCTGGCCTTCGGGACGCCGCTGAACGCGCTGCTGCGCGCGGTTGTGCCCGGATACGGGCAGCTCACCGGCATCGGCAGGGCGGTGGTGCTGGCCTGCACGGCCGGCGCGGTGCTGGGAGCGCTCGGCGCGGAGAGCCTGATGCGAGCCGACAAGGACCGCGCACTGCAGGCGGTCTCAGGCGTGGGCCTGACGCTGCTGGTGGTGGGCATCGTGGGTGGGATGGCGACGTGGACGTTCACCGGCTCGCTGGAGGCCGCGGGCGCACCGCCGGGGCTGGGGAGCTTCACGCTCCAGCAGATCGCGCGCTTCGCCGTGGTGCTGCTGGTGAGCTGGGCGCTGATCGCCGCCGGACTTCAGGGCCGGCCGCGCGCATGGCACGCGCTGGCGCTGCTGGTCGCCATCGACATGGGCATCTTCGCCCAGCGCTTCATGCCCGAGGGGCCCATCGAGTACCTGCAGGTGCAGCCTGAGGTGGTGACGGCGATCCGGTCAGGCCAGCAGCCCACGCGCATCGCAACGGTGGGCCCGGACTTCCTCAACCGCATGGCGCCCAACACCCACATGATCTTCGACCTGCAGTCGATGCAGGGCTCCGAGTCCCTGATCTGGGGGCCCGATCACCG
>JBNGDZ010000612.1:0-2841 GCA_049975765.1 Armatimonadota bacterium | reverse complement strand
CTACTGGGGCGTGCGCGTCAGCGACGCCGAGATCCTCTGGGAGCGCCAGGAGGACTCCGCCTCGTCCGCGCTCTACGCCGCCCCGGCCGTTATCGGCGACGCGGTCGTCTTCGGTTCGCGCAGCAACGACGTCTTCCGGGTGCACAGGGCCACCGGCAAGGTGCAGTGGACCTTCGCGACCCGCAGCGATGTTAACTCCTCACCGGTGATCAATCGTGACCATGTGCTCTTCGGCTCGTCGGACGGGAATGTGTACAGGGTGCGCCTCTCTGACGGGAAGAAGGTCTGGAGCTACGACACGGGCGGGCCCATCAGCGCCTCGCCGGCCGTCGGGCAGAGGCGGCTGGTCATCGGCAACGAATCCGGCGTGGTCTACTGCTTCGGGTAGCAGGCCGGGCGCCGGCTCGCACGCATATGACGCTCATCCACAGAGGAGGATGCGGATGCGCCTACTCAGACTCGTCGCCCTCGTCGTCTGCGCCATCACCGTCAGCTCCGCGCTCGCGGCGGACTGGCCCTACTGGCGCGGACCCAATCGTGACGGCATCGCGCCGGACACAGGCATCAACAAGGACTGGAACCAGCGGCCTCCCGAGATGCTCTGGCAGCTCCCCATGCACGACGGCGGCTTTGCAGGTCCCTCGGCGGCTGGCGGCAGGGTGTTCATCATCGACCATCAGGGGGACCAGGACATCGTGCGCGCCATCGACCTGAGCAGCGGTGAGGTGCTCTGGCAGACCAGCTACCAGGACCTGGCCAAGGCCGACTACGGCTACTCCCGCTCCACGCCCGTCTACGACGAGGGCCGGCTCTACACCATCAGCTACCTGGGCAAGGTCCACTGCATCAACGCCGAGGACGGGCAGATCATCTGGAGCCTCGACATGCAGCAGGACCTCAGCGGGCGCCGGCCGCGGTGGGGATACGCTATGTCGGCGCGGATCGATGGCGAGAAGCTGATTCTGGTGCCCGGCGCCGAGAGCGGCTGCGTGGCGGCGGTAAACAAGAACACCGGCGAGACCATCTGGCAGGGGGGCAGCGACGACATCCCCGGCTACTCCACGCCCGTCAAGGCCACCATTCAGGGCATCGACCAGTACGTGGTCTTCACCGGGAAGTCGCTTACCGGCGTGCGCGCCGAGGACGGGCAGCTTCTGTGGCGGGTGCCCTGGGAGACGGAGTGGGACGTCAACGCCGCCACACCGATCGTCTCGGGCGATAACGTCTTCATCACGAGTAACTACGGTCGCGGCTGCGCGGTGATCGCCGTGGAGGCCGACGGGGCGCGCATCCTGGGCGAGAGCAAGGGCATAGCGGCACACTTCAACACCCCGGCTTACTACCAGGACTACCTCTTCGGGCCCAGCAATCCCAACCTCGTCTGCCTCGACCCGCGCAACCTGCAGGTCATGTGGCAGCAGCCGGGCTTCGAGCGCGGCGGGGTGGTGGCGGTGGACGGCGTCATCATCGCCATGGCCGGGAAGACCGGGCACATCGCGATGGTGGAGGCCACGCCCGAGGGCTACAACGAGCTGGGTCGCATCCAGCCGCTGGGTGGACAGAGCTGGAGCCCGCCGATCATCGCCGACGGCAAGCTCATCATCCGCAACACGGAGGCGCTGGCCTGCCTGGACCTGATGTGAGCGGGGCGGACGGCGGCTCCAGGCTGCACGCGGCGAGCTGACGATGAATGGCTGCGACGGCTCTTTTCGGCGCAGCTCGGCCTCCAGGCCGAGCTGCTCGTCGCGTCGCCGTCAGTCCAGCCACACCGGGCTCGACCAGGCCATCTCCCCGTCGGCCTGCCACACCCGTAGGTAGTACCAGGAGCCGGGCTCGATCCCGTCCTGGTCCTCCAGTTCGAACTCGGAGTCGTCGCGGTCCGGGGAGAGCGTCCGCCAGTCAACGTTGTTGCGGACCACGTCGATGCGGGCGATCGGCGCGGTGCCCACGACACGGCCGGTGACCATCCGCGCAGGACTCATCGGGATCTCGCTGCCCATGCGCTCTCCGTTGACGGCGAACTCGAGGTAGATGCGCGCGCCGGTGGTGCCGTAGCAGTTGCGGGCCTTCAGCGCATCGACCAGGGCCCTGGCGGTCAGCTCCGGCGCGCGAATGGCGGCCAGGCCCGACTTATAGCTGAAGCAGAAGCCGTAGTAGTCGGGGTGCTGCCGGCCCGGCAGGCCCGAGTGCGTGTCGCTGGCGGCGATGAAGCCGAAGCGATAGCCGCGCGCCAGGCCGGCCTGCGCGCCCCCACCCGGGATGCAGGACTTGTCCCACAGGGGGTTGCCCTCGCCGATGGGCCGCTCGGAGCAGCCCCACATTGAGTAGACCTCGCAGATCGGCTCCAGCTCGTGGTCGTAGACATCCCAGTCGGTCCACACCAGCGTGTGATGCGGGATGCTCACCAGCTCGTGCCTGCGGGTGCGCAGGTACTCGAAGAACGGCCGCGTGCCGTCCGCCTGCAGGTCCAGATCCAGCCGCGCGCCAGGCCACACGTCTTCGATCTCGTGGTTGTCGAAGTAGACGTTGCGGTGCCCGTGCGCGTAGGAGTACTCGAAGCCCTTCAGGGCCACGAACCGCCCGTCCTCCGTGTACTCCGCCGCCCTCTCCTGGGTGGTGATCCAGGAGGGGCGATTGCAGCCCGAGTGATCCGTGACGCAGGTGAAGTCCGCGCCGGCCACGTCGCGTGCGTACTGAATGTACTCGTCGATGGGCGCCAGACCATCGCCCGAGAAGCTCGTCTTGCCGTGGATGTCGCCCCAGTAGATGCGCTCCCGGGGGGTCTCCTGCACGATGGAGGGCTGTGTCTCGATGTCGATGCCGGACGCCTCCGCCGCCGGC
>JBNGDZ010000611.1:0-2842 GCA_049975765.1 Armatimonadota bacterium | reverse complement strand
CTATGCTGCAGGCGGGCATGCAGGTTACCCGCGCGCGGGCCGCGGCCATCTACCGCCTCCGCCAGCAGCCCCCGCGGCTGCAGGGGCTGGTCGCGGAGGGGATGGTGGAGCGCGACGTGGTTGGGGTGGAGGTGCCTGTGAGGGAGGGCCTGCTCGGGCGTACCGTTGACGCCGGCATCGCGCAGATTGAGAACGATATGCTGGCTGCGCCCATCGCTGAGGATCAGCATCTGAGCTTCCTGGGGGTGCAGTCGGTACTGGCCGCGCCGCTGGTCTGGGGCGATACAGTCCAGGGGGTGGTGGCGTTCTTCGACCAGGAGGGCGGCGGCTTCTCCGACGAGAGCGTGAACCTCGTCCGGGTACTGTCCTCGCAGGCCGCGCGCGTGGTGGAGGCGCTCGCCGAGGAGGACAAGGAGGGCCGTGAGGAGCCTGACGGCGGGGAGTTCGTGGACCTGACCGACCTGCTGTGAGCCGCCGTGGCCGGAGGTGTTCATGTCTCAGACCCAGCGGCAATCCCCTGCCTGGTGGCGGGAGTTCTTTGAGAGCGAGGACAGCATCCCGCTGTCGTTCTTCCCCGGCGAGGAGGAGACCCGACGGCAGGTCCGGGGGTTGCGGAAGCTGCTGGGACTGCGCGGCGGCGAGCGGATCGCGGACGTCTGCTGCGGGATGGGCCGGCACGCCATCCCGCTGGCCGAGGCCGGCGCCACCGTCGTTGGCGTAGATGTCTCCGCCATGATGCTCCACATCGCCGGCATCCTCGCCGAAGACGCGGACGGACTGCACCTGGTCCGGGGCGATGCCGCGCGACTGCCTCTCCGCTCCGGATCGATGGACATCGTGCTGAACCTGTTCAACAGCTTCGGCTACTTCGAGGACGAGGGGCAGAACGTTCGGGTGCTGGAGGAGGCCAGGCGCTGCCTGCGGCCGGGCGGTCGCTTCCTGCTGGAGACCCGGAACCGCGCCCACCAGATCCTCTACGCGCCCTACTACCAGCAGGTCGAGCTGGCCGACGGCAGCCCGGCGATCATTCGCTGCCGCTATGACGAGGGCACGCACCGCCTCGCCAGCGTGTGGAGCGATCCCGACGATCCGGAGCAGATTCTCTACCGGGCGTCGATCCGGCTCTACGGTCTCGAGGAGCTGCGCGAGATGTTCGACGCCGCCGGGCTGCAGATCGATGGCGTCTTCGGCCAGTACGACGGTCAGCCCTTCGAGGGCTGGGAGCGCATGCTGATCCTGCTGGCGCACACGCGCTGACGGGCGCGGCGATGACATGGCTGAGCACTTCGCGGACAGGCTCATGGCAGCGATCGAGGAGAAGGACAGCCGCGTGTGCGTGGGGATCGACCCCGTACCCGAGCGGCTGCCCGACGTGCTGCGCCCGGCCGAGGGCCGCTGGACGGAGCGGTCCATCGCCAGGGCGTGCGAGGAGTTCTGCAGCCGCATCCTGCGCGCCGTGGCCGATCATGCGGCGGTCGCCAAGCTCAACTCCGCGTTCTTCGAGGCCCTCAGCCCCCTGGGAGCGGGCCTGCTCGACGCGCTGGTGACGACGGCCTCCGAGCTGGGCCTGATCACGATCCTGGACGCCAAACGCAGTGACATCGGCTCCACAGCCGCCGCCTACGCCCGCGCCGTCTTCGGCCGCTACCCGGCCGAGCAGGGCGCGGTGCCCGACGCCGTGACCGTCAGCCCCTACCTCGGCAGCGATGGCGTAATGCCGTTCCTGGCTGAGGCCGACGAGCTCGGCGCGGGAGTCTTCGTGCTGGTGAAGACCTCTAACCCCTCCGCCACGGAGCTGCAGGAGCTCGACGCCGGCGGCTGGCCGGTCTACCGGCACGTGGCGGAGCTGGTGGAGGCCTGGGGCGCCGGGCGCGTCGGCGAGCGCGGCTACTCATCGGTCGGCGCCGTCGTGGGGGCGACCTACCCCCAGCAGATCCGGGAGCTGCGGGAGGCCATGCCGCGCACGCCGCTGCTGGTGCCCGGGTACGGCGCCCAGGGCGGAAGCACGGCGGACGTCGTCGCGGCCTTCGATGATGGCGGGCTCGGCGCCGTCGTCAACTCGTCGCGCGGAATCATCTACGCCTCATCCAGCGAGCCGTACCGCGACCGCTTCGGACCCGATGAGTTCGATCGGGCGGCGGCCGAGGCCGCGAAGACCATGCGCCGGGACATCAATCGGGCCATCGGGGCCTGAGCCGGGAGGGCGACACGTGTCACTGGCCGGACGCGATCTGATCACCATGTCCGACCTGTCGGTGGAGGAGATCCACCGGCTGCTCGACACCGCCGGGCAGATGGCGGAGGCCATCGGCTTCGACGATCCCTCCACGCGCCAGAACGTGGTGCGCCTCGACCGCATCATGGCCACCTGCTTCTTCGAGCCCAGCACCCGCACGCGCCTGTCGTTCGAGAGCGCCATGCTGCGGCTGGGAGGTAGCGTCCTGGGCTTCGCGGAGGCCGCGGCCTCCTCCCTCGCCAAGGGCGAGAGCGTCGCGGACACGGCCCGCGTGGTCAGCGGCTACGCCGACATCATGGTCATCCGCCATCCGCTGATGGGCGCCGCGAAGGTGGCCGCCGATGCGGCCTCCATCCCGGTCATCAACGCCGGCGACGGTCCACACGCCCACCCCACGCAGACGCTCACCGACCTCTTCTGCATCCAGCGGCACAAGCAGACCCTCGAGGGCCTCACCGTCGGGCTCCTCGGAGACCTCAAGTTCGGCCGCACCGTGCACTCGCTCGGGCCGGTCATGGCCCGGCTGGGCTCGCGCGTGGTCTGCATCGCGCCCGAGCGGCTTGCCATGCCCGACCGCTATCTGGCGCAGATCGAGGAGCTGTCCGG
>JBNGDZ010000610.1:0-2851 GCA_049975765.1 Armatimonadota bacterium | reverse complement strand
GATCTCCACCACGTTGGCGCCGGTCTCGGCGATGGCCGCCGTAAGGCCCGCCAGCGCACCCGGCCGGTCCGCGAGCGTCACCTCCAGGCGCACCGCCCGCCCGGCCTCCACCAGTCCGCGGTCGATGACCGCCGCCAGCGTCGTGACGTCCGCGTTCCCGCCGCTGATGACGAGGACCACAGTCCTGCCGGCGAGCTCCCCGCAGCGGGCCTCCAGCGCCGGGATGGGCGTGGCGCCCGCGCCCTCAGCCACCAGGTTGTGGTGCTCCAGCAGCTCCAGTATCGCCCGCGCGATGTCGCGCTCCGCGACGGTAATGACCTCGTCCACGCGCTCCAGAATGATCCCAAGCGTACGCGTGCAGGCCTCGCCGACGGCGATGCCCTCCGCTATCGTCCCGCGCACCGGCGCGGCGGTCAGCTCGCCAAGCTCACAGCTTCGATACATCGCCGGGGCGTTCTCGGCCTGCACGCCGATGACGCCGGTCTCAGGTCGCAGGGAGGTGATGGCGGTGGCAATGCCAGAGATGAGCCCGCCGCCGCCCACCGGCACGATAACGCAATCGACCTCCGGGGCCTGGCGGAGGATCTCCAGGCCGATGGTGCCCTGACCGGCGATGACCTGCTCGTCGTCGAAGGGGTGGACGAAGTAGGCGCCGGTGTCGTCGGCCAGCCGATAGGCCTCCGCCTCGGCCTCGTCGAAGCTGGCGCCATGCAGCACGATCTCGGCCCCGTAGTCGGCGGTGCGCTGGACCTTGACGACGGGCGTGGTCTCCGGCATGACGATGGTAGCGCTGAAGCCGAGCGTTGTGGCCGCCGCGGCCACGCCCTGCGCGTGGTTGCCGGCCGATGCGGTGATGACGCCGTTGGCGCGCTCAGTCTCCGAGAGCTGCAAGATACGATTGGCGGCGCCGCGAATCTTGAAGGCCCCGGTCACCTGCAGGCTCTCCAGCTTCAGCAGCACCTCGCAGCCGAGGCGCTCGCTGAGCCGGTCGGATGGCAGCAGCGGCGTCTCCCGCGCGATGCCGCCAAGGCGCTCCGCCGCAGCCTCGATGTCATCCAGTGTGACTGCCATCGGCGTCGCCCTCTTGTGCTATGCGCTGCCTCCGTTTACTCCCACGGGAACTTGCCTTTGTCCGGCTTTAGATCACTGGGCACCCAGAAGGACCATTGCAGAGCAGTGTTCCGGAAGACCTTGCTGTCGGCAAGCTTCACGACGGCCTCCCGCCAGTCGGCTCGGGTGAAGAAGGTGTGCCTGCGCACCACGACCTCCTCGCTCAGCCCCGCCCGGCGTGCGATGGTCTCTGTCAGGTCGCTCCGCTCGGGAAGCTGATGACCGTGGAGGAAGCCATACCCATCGCTCGTGACCAGATGCAGTCGCAGGTCCTCGCGGCGGCGCCAATCCTCGCTGGGCCTGCCCACGGCGGCGATGTCCGCCAAGGGCAGTCGCTGCTCTTTGAGAGGGGTGCGCCAGACAAGCTCGTGGTCGGTGACCACCACCCGGCCGCGGATCACCCACAGGAGATCGAGGATGGGCAGCGACAGGAGGGCCAGTGCCAGGGGAAATAGCAGCACGGCGCCGGGCGTATCTGTCACCCAGGCCACAGACGAGGGCCAGTAAGCCGCAACCGGGATCGTCAGCGCCATGAACAGTCCGCCCATGGCCCACCCAGTCGGGCTCATACGATACCGGAAGATGCGCGTGACACCTCCATCGCATTGCACCGCGATTCCCCTCCTTAGAAGCGTCTGAAGCGGCCGCCCCAGAAGCCCCAGGGATCGTCCTCGCTGACGCCCAGGTGCGCGGCCGCCCGAGCGGCCACGTCACCGGAGGTGCCGGCACGGCAGGTGAAAACGTGGGAGCCGACCTGCTCGCGCTCGAAAAGCCCGGCGCGGCTGCGCATCAGCTCCAGAGCCCGCTCGCGGTCCCGGAGCCCGAAGCCGTGGATGAAGTCGTAATCGTCCTCGGTCAGCACGTGAATGCGCTGGTCATCAACGCGCCGGGGATCCTCGGGGGGCATACCGATGGCGACGATCTCGGACCACTCCAGTGACTTCGTGCCGCCGAATCCGCGCCAGCTCAGGCGCTCCACGCCGACTGTCACCTGGGCGCGCGCGGACCAGGCCAGGTTCATGATGGGTACGGGCAGCAGCACCACGCCGAGGATGCCCATGACCACGTAGATGCCGATCAGGCCCTCGTCGGTGAGGGTCTTCACCCCGCCCTGCAGCACGATGGCAGGGACGACCACGGCCGTCACCGCGCCGAGCGCCAGGGCCAGCAGCGGCCAGGTGTGTCGCGCCACGCGGTAGCGGAAGACATGCTCGGATGTCAGCGGCGCGTCCACGTCACTCGCTCTCCATGACCGCCAGACCGATGCCGGCCTCCAGCCCGCCGGCGTAGTAGAGGTAGAGCCGACCCTCCCACTCGAGGGGGTAGGGATCGCGCAGGTCGTCGCCCTCCCAGTCGAGCGTTGGCGCCAGAACTGTGCCCAGACGCTCGGCCTGCCACTGCTGCGGCGGAGCCGAGGTGTCCGCGCGCGCGAGGCGGATGGCCTCGCGATCGAGCTCCGCCGAAGTGCGGGTCGAGTAGTAGATGTCGAGCGCGCCGTCCCGCACGTGCACGCCGGAGTGTCGGATGATGCCGAAGTCCCGCCGATCGTCGGGCCACAGCAGCGGCTCCTCTCGCACGCGCTCCCAGTGCAGGTAGTCGCGGCTGCGCAGGAGCCCCTGGCAGTTTCGCGCCACGCCGGGGGCGGCTCGCTCGCCGCCGTTGCCCATGTAGAGCGCAAGGATGCGGCCGCCCAGGCGGAACGGGCGCAGGTATGCGGTGGCGTTGCAGTCCCACCAGCCCT
>JBNGDZ010000609.1:0-2892 GCA_049975765.1 Armatimonadota bacterium | reverse complement strand
CGCCCAGGCGGTCGTGCGCTCCCAGTCCACCATGTCCTCCTCGAAGCGCGTGGGCTCGGTGACCGGCCGATTGAGGCACAACAGGCCCTCCCGAATCAGCCAGTCGTTGATGCAGAAAGAGCCCTTCATCGCCTTCCCGCCGTGATCGCTGACCACCAGGATCGCCGCGTCGTGGCCAGCCAGCTCCATGAACTCGCCGAGCTGCTCATCGAGGTGCCTGTAGTAGTCGATCAGCACGGTCTCAAAGGGGTTGCCGGGCTCATACTTGGGGTGCTCGGGGTCGCAGTACTTCCAGAAGCCGTGCTCGAGGCGATCCGGCCCCATCTCGACCATCATGAAGAGGTCCCAATCATCGACCTGCATGAGGGCCTTGCTGACCCGAAAGCGCTTGTCGGTAATTCGGTAGATCTCCTCCAGCAGCCACTGCTTGTCCTCGGTGCGGAACCCGTCAACGTCCAGGATGTAGCCATCCGCGATGGCATCGAGCTGCTTCCCGAGCCCGGGGGGGTAGGTGTACTCGCAGGTGGTGTCCGGTGTCAGAAACGAGGACACCAGGATGCCGTTGACCGGCGAGACCGGGTAGGTCTGCGGCACGTTGATCACACATACCCGGCGGCCAGCCCTCCCAAGGATATCCCACACGCGCGGATGTCTCACCGCCGAGGCGTTGGCGATCCACTTGCTGTCGTACTCCCCCACCCGGCGGTTGCGGAACCCGAAAAAGCCCAGAGCGCCGGGATTGAGGGAGCTCATCATGCATGTCCAGGCCGGGACGGTGATGGGCGGGTCCGAGCTCCTCAGCGTTCCAGCAACACCGCTATCCATGATAGACCTGATATTGGGCAGCTCGTCGAGCCACTGGTCCAGCACAAGCTGGGGCGGCGCGCAGTCCCAGCCGATGATCACGACGCGTTCGGCCTCAGACATGGGGCCGCATCGCTTCCCTTCTGAATGACTGTGTGAGTGCTATCAGAGTGTCAGTATATCCGAAGGCCCTCCCGCGGGCAACCGGGTTTGCCTGTCGAGCGTGAACCCAGAATGTCGGTGGACCGCGCGGGCAAGGAGGCCCGCGGAGCGCCGGCGAATGCACGTCTGCGACGTGCAGTGGTGCAGATGCAGTCTGTGCACAACTGACCCCCTGCTCAACCGCGCACAGACTCAGCCGGGTGCCTGAAGGGAAGAACGGCGCGATGCCTGCGGAGACGATGACGCCGCGCGAGCGATGGCTGGCGGTGCTTGAGGGACGCACGCCCGACCGAGTCCCGATGGACTACTGGGCGACCGCGGAGGCCACGCAGAAGCTGATCGACTATCTGGGGGTGCCGGATCTCGGCACCGTCTTCGAGCGGCTGCACATCGATCACCCGGTCAGCGTGGGGCCGATCTACGTGGGCCCTCCCCCGAAGCCGGGCGCCGACATCTTCGGCTGCCGCCACAGGCAGGTCCACTACGGGACCGGCGTCTACTCCGAGTGCGTCTACAACCCGCTGGCGCAGTACGAGACGGTGGCCGAGATCGAGGCGGACTACCAGTGGCCCAGAGCCGACTGGTGGGACTTCTCGGGCATTCCCCGGCAGATCGAGGGACACGAGGAACAGCCGATTCGCGGCGGCGGCTCCGAGCCGTTCTTGCAGTACGTGAATCTGCGGGGCAGAGAGCAGGCCTACATGGACCTGATCGAGAAGCCCCACATCGTCCATTACTGCCTCGACAGGCTCTTCGACCTGTGCTACGAGCGCACCCTGCGCATCTACGAGGCCATCCCGGGCAGGGTCATGATCACCTATGTGGCGGAGGACCTGGGCTCGCAGGAGGGGCTGCTGTTCTCGCCCGGACAGATCCACGAGTTCCTGCTGCCGCGTATGAAGCGCATGATGGATCTGGCCCACAGCGCGGGCGCCTACGTGTTCCATCACAGCGACGGGGCCATACGGCGAATACTGCCGGACATGATCGACGCCGGGATCGACGTGCTCAACCCCATCCAATGGCGCTGCGCTGGGATGGACAGGGAGCGGCTGAAGGCGGACTTCGGCGACCGCATCGCCTTCCACGGCGCCATGGACAACCAGTACACGCTGCCCTTCGGCTCCATCGATGAGGTGCGCCAGGAGGTCGCCGATAACATCGCACTGCTGGGAGCCGGCGGAGGCTACATCCTGGCTCCCTGTCACAACATCCAGCCGGTCGGGCCGCCCGAGAACGTTGTGGCCATGTACGAGACCGCCTACGAGCGCGGCTGGTACTGAGAGAAGGCTATGGGGGGTGGGAGATACCATGTGCGTTCAGCCGGAGGAGAGCCTCATGCAGCCGACCCTCACGACCGGGAAGTACGAGCACCGTCGAAGCGCCAGACTCGCCGGCGACGAGGCGCCGCCGGGCTCGTCGGTGACGCGCATCGAGGTGGATCCGTCGGGGCGTGCGGCGGTTTGGACCGACGAGGGGACGTTCGCTCACGATGATGGGAAGTGGGAATCGACCGCGCCGCCGGGGCCTCGCCCGGCTGCGGAGCTGCCCCAGCCCTGGCGGGGGTACTGCCGGGAGGGGCAGGCCGTTGAGCTGGCCCGCTTCGGGGATGAGGCGGCGGTAGTGTGGTTCCACAATGAGCTGCATCTGGTCGGCCGCGACGGGTTCTCGGAGGTCATGCTCAAGGACTGCCCGGCGCCGCTGAGGCAGTTCCACTGCGGATCGGTGGGGCCTGACGGCACGTTGTGGCTGGGGGGACGGCAGGGAGCGGTCTGTCTGCGCCACGGCAGGTGGGAGTACTACGCTGGGCCCCGGTACCTGCCTGCCGACGAGGTTATCGACCTCGCCGCCGGCCCGGAGGGTTCGGCCTGGATCGCGACTGCGGAGGGGCTGGCGCACATCACTCGCGCGACGCTCACGCTGGAG
>JBNGDZ010000608.1:0-2902 GCA_049975765.1 Armatimonadota bacterium | reverse complement strand
GCGAGGCGGCCAAGGGCGACGATGCGGCCGCCATTGACGCGGCCATCGACGACGCCCAGGACGAGTTCGCCCGCCTCTCGCAGCGGGCCTACGAGGCGGCCAGCGCCGCCGCGGGCGGCGCCGGTCCGCAGGCCGGCGCTGGTGCCGGCCCCGGTCCGCAGCCCGGCGCCGGCCCTCAGGCCGAGGCCGCGGGCGGCGATGAGGACGTTATCGACGCCGAGTTCGAGGCGGAGGACGAGGAGTAGTCGCCTCCGCGCGACGTGCACGAGACCGGGCGGGTGCACCCGTCCGCCCGGATCGCAGGATGCGCGTGCGGTGCAGCGGCAGTGACCGAGAGGCCGACGCGCGCGAGTGGTGGATTGACGAGAAATGCGTCCGACCTGGACTGACCCAATGGAGGACCTCTTCGAGCTGAGGGACCGGCTTTACCGCCTGCTGGACGAGAGCTTTCAGCCACAGCAGCCGGAGACCGCCCCGTCCTTCAGCCCACCCGTGGATATCCTGGCTGCCGACGAGGAGATCGTGATCCTCGTGGAGCTGCCGGGCATGAGCCGCGACGACGTGACGGTGGAGGTTGACGAGGCGGTGGTGACCATCCGGGGACGGCGCGGGCCTGCCGAATCCGACGGCCAGTACTTCGTGCGCGAGCGCCCGACGGGCAGCTTCAGCCGCTCGTTCTCGATGACCTCTCGCCTGGACCCCGACAGCGTCGCGGCGAAGCTGGAGGACGGCGTGCTGCGAGTAACGGTCCAGCGGCACGAGCGCAGCCGGCATATCGAAGTGAGCGAGGCGGAGGCGCCGTAGCGAAGGCCGGACAGACCCGCGCCGACGAGCCGTTATCGTCCTGCAGGGGCCATCGCGAGCGAGGCGAGCCGGGAGCGCTGCACGCAGTGCCAACCGCGCTCAGGTTCCGGCCCGGCCCAGGCACTGAGCACTGCCAATGCGAACAGACCAGGGAGGCAGGCCCGTGAGGAGGCCCACTCAGCATCCATTGCGTGAGATCCAGGCGCTGACCGAGCGCCTCCGGGAGGCCATGGCCCTATCCCGGCGCCGCCGGCCGACCCGGCCCAGCGCCTGGCAGCCGCCCATGGACCTGCGCGCCAGCCAGGACGCCTACATCGTGGAGCTGGACCTGCCCGGCGCTCGCCGCGAGGACGTCGCCGCCAGCGCGCAGGATGGCATACTGCGGGTGCGCGGCGAGGTGCAGCTTCCGCACGACCTGCAGGACGTTCGGCGGGTGCGCGGCGAACGGCCCATGGGCCGCTTCGCGCGTTCGATCCGCCTCCCATCGGACGCGGATACGACCGATACGACTGCGACGCTCGCCGACGGCGTGCTGACCATTCGCGTCGGGCGCCGACGGGGAGCCGGGCGCATCGACATAGAGATCGGATCGTGAGGAATCGTGCGAGTTGACCAGAAGCCGGACTTCTACGAAATCCTGGGGGTCGATCGAGACGCCTCACAGGACGAGATCAAGAAGGCCTACCGGCGCCTGGCTCGCAAGTACCACCCGGACGTGAACCCGGGGGATGACGAGGCCGAGGCCCGGTTCAAGGAGATCAGTCAGGCCTATCAGACCCTCAAGGATCCCGAGAAGCGGCGGAAATACGACCAGTTCGGCGAGGCCTGGGAGCAGGCACAGCACTCCGGCCAGTGGCAGCAGGGCGACTTCCGGGAGTTCGTCAACACCCAGTTCGGCCCGGGCTCGTTCCGCGACATCTTCGGCGACCTGTTCGGCGACATGGGCGGGGGCCGGGGATTTGCGTTCACCACCGGCGGCCGCAGCCGGGTCCGCCCTGAGCCCGGCCCCACGCGGGGCCAGGACGTGGAGTACGAGCTGCCCATCAGCTTCGATGAGGCCGTGCACGGCGCTGAGAAGCAGGTCTCGCTGACGTTGACCGATCGCTGCCCCGACTGCGAGGGCATGGGCGGGGACACGGAGCCATGCCCTGTCTGCGGGGGCACCGGCCAGGCCCAGAGTGGCGGGGGCTTCTTCAACCTCCGCGCCGCCTGCCAGCAGTGCCACGGCACCGGGAGGGTCGTGACCACGCGCTGCAGCAAGTGCGGTGGCTCGGGCGAGGTCACCCGCCGACGGCGCATCACGGTGAAGATCCCCGCCGGCGTGGAGACCGGCAGCAAGGTCCGCGTCCGCGGCGAGGGTGGGCGCGGCGTTGCCGGAGGAGAGGCCGGCGACCTGATTCTGACCATGCGCGTGCAGCCGCACCCCATCTTCGAGCGCGACGGCGATGACATACGGATGGAGCTCCCGGTGACCTTCACGGAGGCGGCACTCGGCGCCAAGGTCTCCGTGCCGACGATCGACGGGAACGTGACCATGACCATCCCTCCCGGCACCCAGAGCGGTCAGGAGCTGCGGCTGAAGGGCCGCGGCGTAAAGCACCTCAACACCGGTGGACGGGGCGACCAATACGTCAGAATCAGCGTCCAGGTTCCCGAGAAGCTCTCCAGCCGCCAGCGCGAGATGCTGGAGGACTTCGATGAGACCTGGAGCGCCAACCCGCGCCGCACGCTGGGGGTGTAGAGGCTCCACCAGGCTCCGGACGACCAACACTGCAGGTGATATGAATGCGCCACAGCCGCGATGAGCCGCGCTATCAGATAGGTGTCGCCGCACGGATGCTGGACTGCCATCCGCAGACGCTGCGCCTGTATGAGCGCGAGGGGCTGATCGAGCCCGACCGCAGCGACGCCGGCGTCCGGCTTTACTGCGACGCCGACATCGAGCTTCTGCGGCGCATCCAACGCTTCACGCAGGAGCTGGGCGTCAACCTGGCGGGGGTCTCCATCATCCTCCGGCTCCTCGACCAGATCGAGGAGCTGCAGGCCGAGGTCGAGCGCATGCGGGCTGAGATCGAGCATGGGCCCAAGGCCCTGGGGC
>JBNGDZ010000607.1:0-2906 GCA_049975765.1 Armatimonadota bacterium | reverse complement strand
CCGACCAGGTGCACCGCCAGCGTCCCGCTAACGGGGGTCTCGAGTTCGCGGTTGAAGAGCATCACGGTGCATCGAGGGGTCTCATCCGGCCCCCAGAAGCGGTAGCCTGTAAGCACAGCCAGCTCCAGATCGGGGCGCTGGGGCGATCTGGCGCCCCACTGAGGCTCGGGCCGGTCGCCGACCTCTATCACCTCGGCCTCACTGTCCTCCACGGCCGTGAGCTTGAGCCAGTCGAAGCCGAAGGAGTTGGAGCGATCCGCCATGCCCGCGTGCTGCACCCGGATGCGGTGTGTGCCCGCCGGAAGCTGCAACCTGCCCAGCAGGTGCTCGCGGAAGGACCGCTCAAGCAGCCGGGACCGCTCCTCGTAGTCCTCGGGCATCGCCCGGCCCAGCGGCAGGGAGTCGGGCGGATCGTCAAGGACGGTGACGGGCGGGCCGCCGTCCACGCTGACCATCGCCGCCTGGCGGCTGTTGTTGCCACCGGCCCGCACGAGGAGCTCATACAGCCCGCCCTCCACGGCTATCATGTAGTCCAGCCACGTGGGGGCACCGGTGGCCCGGTCGCGCACGACTGCAAGCATCCCCCCGGACGCGTTCTCGCGGGCGGAGACATGGGCGGGGACTATTGACTGTTGCGCGCAGTCGAAGTCCTCCGCCTCGATCAGGATCTCCTGGGCTCCGATGACCGAGCCGGATGCGGCGATAAGAGCACTCACCAACACCATGCCCAGTGATCGAGATGCCACGACGGCCACCTCCTCTTCACTCGCCAATCCACGCACGGCTTCCCGCCGGGAGTCTGGCGACCTCCCCAATCGGCCCCCCGAGACTGGTTCTGCGACGGGTTTGCGCTTCCCGCCCTACCGGACGGCGAGCGCGAGGCGCAGCCCGTTCATCCCCTCTGACCTCCCATCAGGGGATAGTCGCCCATCGCATACATGCATGCGGATCCTGCAGAGAGGTGCAACGACCCAGCGCCGCCCACCGGGGCGTTGTCTCTGCCGCTACTCCCCCCGGTCCCGCTCCCTCTTCAGCTTCCGGGCCCTGGAGGCCAGCGAGTCACCGCTATGGATGGGAGGCTGTTCCGGCGGCGCTTCGCGCTCGGCGTGGATATCGTCGGACTCCACGCGATCCTCATCCGGGCGCCCACGGAACCACGTCGGCGGCTTGCTGTGCTTTGGCATATCTGCCGGTGGGGCATTGCGCGGGGCATGTGACGAGATGCGGTGGTCTGGAACGTGCTTTGCCAGCCTGCGCCGAAGCTGCCTGTGGAAGTCCGTGCGGCGCCTCCGCCGGGTGGCGACGTCAGGCGTGTCAAGCTGCTCCTCCCGCTCGATGTCCGGGTAGCCCGTCTCGATGCGCGGCTCCGGCTCGATGGGATGGAAGAGCTGAGGCTCTCTCATGCGCTCGAGCCGCCGCTGCAGTGCCTGTTGCAGCCGGATGCGCCCCTGCTCGTCGGTGTCCGTGAGCGCCACCGCGTCCGGAGTGTCCAGCTTCGATCCATCCCCCAGCAGCCCCTCCAGGATCATCACCGCCGAGGCCTTGGAGGGGATAGAGGCCTCGCCGCGCTCCACGTTCCACGTTGCGTACTGCCGCAGCGGCTTGCCCACGCACACCGGGCAGCCGTCGCTGCAGTCGCACGAGCGGATGTGATCCAGCACGCGCGGCATGATCTCGTCGAGCCGCTCGTAGGCCTTCTCCGTGAACCCAAGCCCATGCTGGTAGCGCTCGAAGACGAATACCGCCTGCCACGGGGAGTTCGCCGAGCCGATGGAGTGCGAGAAGTCCAGCGTGTCGCAGGTCATGAAGGCCGGCAGCAGCATCCGCGTGGCGTAGCCGATCCCGCGCAGCCCCGAGTGCGCATCCAGCCCCGCGCGGCGAACCTTCTCCATCAGCTCCTCGGGCGGCACGATCCAGAAGGCCATCGTCTCCAGCGCCAGCGTCGGCAGGTCCACCGCGTGGCGGGAGATCGCGTCGAGCTGGTAGAAGTGCACCTTCTCGTAGCCCCAGGTGCCGTCGTAGGCGGTGACCTCGCCCCAGTAGGCCATGCCGGTGCCGAATGCCCGCTCGCGCAGCCGATGGTCGATATGGTGCACGTCCGTGCCGCCCAGCGGCTGCGTGTAGTAGTCCACCTCAACGCGTTTGACCAGGCAACGCCGGTCCTGCATGTCCAGCTCCTGCACCTCGTAGGTGTCGCCTTGGTGCATGTAGATGGCCTGCGGGTGCAGGATCGGCTCGGCGTCCAGCCGCGCCACCTGCCCCAGCGTCTCGCCGGTGTCCTGGTCCTGGATGATGACGTTGGCGATGTCGTAGGCGCGCAGGGAGACCTCGTGCTGGGGGATCCCCGACGCCGCGTGGTAGTAGCGGTCGTCGATGCACTTGAGCTTGCGGTTGGCCTCCAGCACCTCCAGCACGATCTGCGCGTGGCGGCCGAAGATGCCGGCCTCGTCCGCGGCCAGCGGCAGCTCGTGGGCGGCGCAGCGCAGGTGGCCGGTGATCACGAAGGGGTTGTCGGCGTCGATGACCGCCTCCTCGATGGGCCGGCCGAAGATGTAGTCGGGGTTCGTCATGATGTACTGGTTGACCGCGGTGTCCAGTCCTATCAGCACCGCCAGTGCCTCGCGCTCGCCGCGGCCGGCGCGCCCGCTCTGCTGGAAGAACGAGGCCAGCGTGCCGGGGTAGCCCACCAGGATGGAGGCGTCCAGCCCGCCCACGTCGATGCCAAGCTCCAGGGCGCGGGTGCATGACACGCCCATCAGCTCGCCGGCGAAGAGCCGGCGCTCGATCTCCCGCCGCTGTTCCGGCAGGTAGCCCCCGCGGTAGGGCGTGACCTTCCCCGCCAGGTCCGGCGCCTGCTCGCGGAGCGTCTCGGAGACGTAGCGATGGATCATCTCCGCGGTCATCTT
>JBNGDZ010000606.1:0-2909 GCA_049975765.1 Armatimonadota bacterium | reverse complement strand
GTCGATGGCCACGTCGAAGACCTGCGCTCCGGCCTCTGCGAGGGCCTGCGCCACCCGGAAGTCCGCAGGCGGGGGACAGTAGAACATGAGCGTCCCTCCCCCGCCCGCTCCGCACACACGCCCCCCTGTCGCCCCGTGGTCCATAGCCAGGTCATACAGCTTCTCGATTGCCTCGTTGGTAACGCTGGGATGCAGGTGCTGGTGGAGCTGCCACACCTCCGAGAGCAGCGGCCCCAGATCCTCCAGCCGCCCCTCCAGGATTGCCTGCCGCATGCGCTCCGCGCGCTCGCTCATGCCATGAAGCGCTTCGAGAACCTCGCTCCGCCCCTCGCGGAAGCCCTCGGCGACTGCATGCAGGATGCTGCCGGCAGGCCGGGAGATGCCTGAGTAGCAGACGACCAGCGCCCGCTCCAGGGCCGCCTGCTGCGGCCCGGTGAGCGGCAGCCTGCTGATCTCCACCCCGTAACCGGATGCCTCCGGCCAGTAGCGCATGTGCTTCACCCCGCCGCCGGTGACCGGGGAGTACTGGTCCTGCCACCCGTAGGTGGTCTTGAGGGCCACGGTCTCGCAGTCGATCGCCAGCCGGGCCATCTCGTGCGGCGTCATCCGCCAGCCGGTGAGGGCGTTGAGGGCGGCGATGATGCAGGTGGCGATGGTCGAGGACGATCCCAGCCCCGCGCCCCCGGGCATCTGCGAGTAGGTGGTGAGCTCCACGCCTCCTGGCACCTGGAAGCGCCTGACGATCTCCTGGGCCAGGCCAAGCTGCCCCTCCGGGTCCAGCTCCTGGTGGGAGGCCACCTCCACGCGCAGGTCGCCGTGGTCGGGGGCGTTGAAGATGATGCGGCCGTCGCCCCGCGCCGTCGCCGTGGCGTATATGTACTTGTTGATGGTCGCGTTGACGATGCTGCCGCCGAACTGCTTGCAGGCGGGGAGGTAGTCGGTCATCCCCACGAAGTCCACGCGTAGCGGCGAGCGTACGTTGACCGTCCGCGGCTGCTCCATCTGCGCCCCTCCATGGGCTACCCGAGTGACCTGATGCTGCTGACGAGCTGGTCGATGCCCTCGGGGCCCTCAACGATCCCGATGGTCATGGTGTAGCTCCGGCTCTCCCCCGGCTCCATCACCTGCAGCGTTCCTCGCTCGCGCTCCGCAGGCCGCCCCTCGACGTGGCAGTTGGCGGGCTCGATCCCCATGACGTAAGTACCCTGTCCCGGCATCTTCCACTGCACGAGGTACGGTAGTTCGTTGACGTTGAGATTGAAGTAGATCCCCACGCCCGCGCCAAGCTCCCGGTTGACCACGCCCACCTGCGTACTCCCGTCCTCCGCGGCGTGCAACTGGTGGTAGTACACTCGCTCGTCGATCTGCTGGGGAGCGTCGAAGCTGGCGTGGCTGTCCACCGTCTCCTGCGCGAACTCCTCCTGCCCCACCACCTCCCGGCTGGGCGCCACCAGCTCGGTGGTCGCATCCATCAACGGGAAGCCCAGGTTGCAGTGGTACACGAGCATGTGCTCCTGCGGCTGGAAGCCCTGGTTCTCGACCACGTCCTGGATGTGCAGGACCGGGTGGCCCAGCATGGACGAGATGCGGCGGGTCAGCACCATGTTGGGGCCGAACACCGACGCCTCACGCATCTGCCCCTCCACGTACATCAAATAGTCGCCGTTGTGCCAGCTTGCACCGGAGGAGATGTGCCTGGCGGGCGTGTAGGAGACCCGCCCGTGCAGGCCCAGCTGCTCCTCCCCGTCGGTCGCAGGGGCGCCGGCGTAGGTGAGGCCGCAGGTGGTGACCAGCCCGCCGTGGAAGCCCCGCAGCCAGCCCAGGCCCTCCGGCTCGAAGTAGGAGGCCGCCGGGACGCCCGTGCATGACTGCCAGGCCAGGGGGTAGCTGCGATAGGTCGCCTGGCCGACATCCATGCCTCGCCCGGCAAGCACGGTGAAGTCCAGGCCGCCGCCGGTGCGGACCTCAAATGCGTCCACGCCCTTCTCGTTCCCGTCGGCCAGGGTGATGCGGCGTACTCCGGCGACCTGGTCCATGGATCCCACCCGCTCGGTCAGTTCCTCGCGGGTGTAGCTTCTTCCGTAGAGCTCGGCCATCGTCAAACCCTCCCGCCCGGTGAATGCGTGCTCGACT
Organism: Armatimonadota bacterium; assembly: GCA_049975765.1. Classification (GTDB taxonomy): domain Bacteria; phylum Armatimonadota; class Zipacnadia; order Zipacnadales; family UBA5352; genus JAYENL01. The sequence continues at coordinate 776 of JBNGDZ010000606.1, read as the reverse complement.
GCGACGCGTCGTGCAGCAGAGGCGTGGTTCGCCGCCTGCGGCGCCGGCGCCTTCTCCCGGTCACGCTACAGGCGTGAGACGATCTCACCGTAGCCCGACAGGCGCAGGGAGATGCTGGTGGCGGCCAGCACCGCGGCGCCGATCAGCAGGGCCACGTCCCCGGCGTCCCAGCGGTACTCGTAATACTCCGTTCGCCCCCTCGACGCCGCCCCCAGGCCCCGCGACTCCAGGGCCCGCGTCATGTCATCCGCCGATCGCATGGCGTAGGCCAGCGTGGGCACGATCAACGGCACGTACCGCCGCAGCCTCGTCAGCAGCCCCCCCGAGTGCAGGTCCAGGCCCCGCGCCGTCTGCGCCTGTGTTACCGTGTGAGCCGTCTCCATCAGCATCGGGACCAGCCGGAAGGTCAGCGATAGTGCCAGCGTGGCGGTGGCCGGGATTCCGATGCGTCGCAGCGCGTAGGTGAACTCCTCCGGTCGCGTACTGGTGACGTAGGCCACGCCGAGCATCAGCAAGGCGTTGAGCCGCAGGCCCATGGCGATGCCGTACTGCAGCGACGTCGGCGAGGCGTAAAGCGGCCCCAGCCTCCAGACGGCCTCCCGCTCCGGCAGCATCAGCGTCCACAGCAGCGCGCTCATGAGCAGCAGGACCGCGCCCAGACCGGCCAACCGTCCCAGGCTGGGCAGGGCCGCGGACGCCACGACCACCAGCAGCGTCAGGACCGCAGCGCCCAGCGCCCACAGCGGGTCGTTGAAGGCCAGGGGGGCCACGAAGAG
>JBNGDZ010000605.1:0-2910 GCA_049975765.1 Armatimonadota bacterium | reverse complement strand
CATCGAGCAGTTCTCCAAGCAGGCCGACGAGCACTCATTGAGTATCACACTCCATCTGGCCTTCCCCGAGCCCGTCGCGCCGGATGGCCCCGAGCTTAAGCGCATGCGGGATGCATTCGACGACCTGCAGCTCGGGAAGATCGAGATGACCGGCCTGCCGGCGGAGGAGGCGGACGAGGATGGCTGATACCTTCGAGCTGCGCGCCGAGCAGCATCGCAACAACGAGATGGTGCTGACGCTCCTGCAGCGGCCGGCACGCAAGCGTGGCGAACAGCAGCCTGAGCCCGTCGAAATCGTCCGCATCTGGGGGCCGCCGCTTGAGCTTGCCCGTGAGGCCATCTCGTCGATCCTGCGCGGGGCCGGCGTCTCCCGCGGTGTCACCTCCCTGCGGCCGGGCGACGCCGTGGACATCAACGAGGCACTGGGGACGCGGCTGGCGGTGCTGATGTTCGCGCTCAAGCCCATGCGCAAGCTCGAGCGCATCCGCACCATCGCCGAGGCCATCCTCAATATGAGCCCGGAGGCCACCTGCTACTGGCTGTCGAAGGCCACCAATGGACTTGACTACAATACGCGGCGACGCCACATGCGTGCGCTCCGCATCCTGCTCGCCCCGGAATGAGCCGCACGAGGGAGGTCTGTCATGGATCAGAGGACCGCCGCGTTGCCTGAGGCGCTTCGGCGGGGGCTGGAGGAGGCCGTGGAGCGTATCGTTGAGCTGGCCGGGCCCCAGGCCGTCATCCTATTCGGCTCTCGCGCCGAAGGCCGGGCAGGAAGCGAGAGCGATGTCGATCTCCTAGTGGTGGCGGAGACCGATCAGCCCTTCCATCTGGCCGCGAGGCTCATGCCGCCTGTCCGCGACGCGCTTGCCGGGCACCACGCTGATGTCGTCGTGATTACGCCGGCCGACTGGGAGCGCCTGCGCCATATCCCGGGCCAGGTGGTGCACGAGGCCGCGCAGTATGGCGTGAGGCTCTATGAGGCAGCCTGACGCGGTGGGTCTGTGGATGCAGCTTGCCGACCGCGACCTCCAGAAGGCCAGGCGCCTCGCGGAGCCGCCTCCCTTCCCGGAGGGTGTGTGCTTCTACGCCCAGCAGGCGGCCGAGAAGGCTCTGAAGGCCTACTGCTGCGCGCTGGGAGCCGAGAGGGTGCCGCGGACTCACGATCTGGTTGAGCTGGCGGAGCTGGTCGAGCAGCTTGGTGGCGAGGCCCCACGGGCTGCACCGCTCGAGTTGCTGAGCCGCTATGCCGTGGCCGCACGCTACGAGGTCCCGATACCTGCGCCGGACGATGCGGAGGAGGCTCTTCAGATGGCGGAGGACCTTTGCGCGGAATTGCTGGAGCCGCTGACCGGGAATACCAGCAACGAGGACGCTGAGGAGTAGCGCCATGAGTGAGGCCTCGCTGGTTGACAGAGGCATGCCCCTCGCCGTCGCGGTTGACCTCCTCAACGCCATCGCGGAGATCGCCGACGACCTCCGCCCGCAGGCCATCGTCCTCTTCGGCTCCTACGCCACAGGCGAGGCGCGTGAGGACAGCGATCTCGACCTCATGATCATTGCCGAGACGGATGATCGCTGGCGGCTTGCCGGGCGGCTGTATCGGCACTGGCATGAGTTGCGCGGCCGGCTCGAACACCTGCCGCCTGCCGACATTCTCGTCTATAGCCCGGCGCAGTTTGCCGAAGCGCAGGTCGTCGGCTTCCCCGCCTGGCAGGCCGCCCGAGAGGGGGTCGTAGTCTATGGGCGACTGCCCGAGCCCAGCGGGACCGTGGCTGGATAAGGCGCGGCAGGACCTCGCCGCCGCTGAGCGCCTGCTGACAGAGCCGGCGCTGCCCGCGCCCGCCTGCTTTCACGCCCAGCAGGCCGCCGAGAAGGCGCTCAAAGCCGTCGCGGCGCATGCGGGGGCGCAGGACATCCCTCGCGTCCACAGTCTGCTGGAGATCGCCGCCATCGTCCAGAGCCTCAACCAGGACGTGCCCTTCGCCGCCGACGACCTGGCATCGCTCGATCCCTTCGCCGTACAGGTACGCTATCCGGACCTGCCGGAGCCGGGCGCGGAAATCGCCAGACAGGCCGTCGAGACCGCTCAGGCCGTGTGCCTGTGGGCCGCAGAGACCATCAGCCACACAGAAGTTGAGGAGGAGTAGCGTGCCGGACAGCGGCGACCGCCCCCAAGTGCTCATCGAGGAGTTCATGCCGGTCAAGGAGCTTGGCATTGAGTCGAAGCGAGAGCGCAGTGCCAGCAGCGCCCTCCCGCCCATGTCCTACCTGCATGTGTGGTGGGCCCGACGGCCGCTGACCGTCAGCCGGGCGGCAATCCTGGCGAGCATGCTTCCCGCCGATACCGATGCCAAGTGGTTCTTGAAGGTGCTCGGGATCATGGGCGATCCAGTCTCGACGTATGCGCGGCTCCAACGGGCAAAGCGTAAGGGGGAGAGGGTCGAAAGCTATTCCTACGACAGAGCCTTTCAGTACACTCCGCCCCTGAGTGTGGTCGAGGACGTGCGCGAGCGCATCGCCTCGCTGTGGGAGCAGGAGGACATGGTCGTCCTCGACCCCATGGCCGGCGGGGGGAGCATCCCCTTCGAGGCCATGCGCTACGGGTTCGACACCTACGCCAATGAGCTGAATCCCGTCGCCGCCGTCATCCTCGAGGCCACTTTGCGTTACCCGGCGCAGTTTGGCCCGGAGCTTGCGAAGGACATCCGCCGCTGGGCCGATGAGCTGCATCGGCGCGTCAAGCCGCAGCTCGCCGAGTTCTACCCGAAGCAGAAGGGCGAGGAGGTCTTCGCCTACGTCTGGGCGCGCACTGTGAAGTGCCCGAACTGCGGGCTGATCGTGCCTCTGAGCCCGAACTGGTGGCTGGAGAAGAGCGGCGACGACGGGACGGCCGTGCGCCTGGTCCCG
>JBNGDZ010000604.1:1720-2914 GCA_049975765.1 Armatimonadota bacterium | reverse complement strand
GCTAGGTACTGCCGCGCGCGCGTCATCTACTCGACCAGCTCCGGCACCCACGGGTCTTCGTCATCGTCGAGTCCCGGTGCCGCTGGCAGGCCCCACAGTGTGCGGCGCTGGTCCTCGGGGTCGCGCATAACCACCAGGCCCAGCGAATCCCGAGCGCGGTAGAGTGTAGCTCTTGAAATGCCGATGTCCTCTCCACGCGCCTCCAATACTGAAGGTGACAGCGCGCCCTCTGCAAGCCACACCCACAGGGCCTCCTCAGCCCGAGCTAGGACCTGGTCACTGCGCGGTGCCCTGGGCGCCTCCGTCAGCGTAATGCCCTCCTCGCTCAGCTCCACGCCGAAGGGGTTCGGCTTCGGGGCGAGGTTCGACTTGATGATGCTGACGCGCAGAGCCTCAGTGCGCGGGTTGACCTTCTCGATGGCGATCACGCTTCGCACTGCGGCGCCGATTGCCGATGATCCGCGCAGGCTGTCAAGGGTGGCTTCGTGGCGTTCACCGCGCTGGCGTTTGCGCATATGGTGCACGATGACCATCGGGAGGTTGAGGTCGCGGGCCAGCCGCGCCCAGGCGCTTACCATTTCGGCGATCTCGGAGGAGTTCTCGTCGCCGCGGAAGCCGGCTCGGAGTGAGTCGATGACCACGAGGCCCACGCCGTCGCTGGCCGTCACTGCCCGGATCGCGGCGAGGTTGTCCGGTTCATCGAGCCAGAAGTGCGCGAGGCCGTCCTCGCCCGGCATGAGTACGCGGTCGGTATTGACGCCCCAGGTCTCGCACCGCTGCACGTGCATTGCCTGCGAGCCCTCGGTATCGATATAGACGACGGGCGCCGGTTCGTCGGGGCCGGGGTCGCCGTTCGGCCAGTCCATCGGGTTCGCGACGGACTGTGCGAGCCGGAGGGCGAACATCGACTTGCCCACGCCGGGGTCGCCGGCGAGCACGGTCAGGTAACCGTTCGGAATCCAGTCCTGCCACAGCCACGTTATGTCACTCACTGTCTCGCTCACCTTGGTAACGGACTGGAATGTGGCGCGAGGCGCTGCATCATTCTGCCGCTGTGCTGGCGGCTCCCATTCCTTAGCCGAGTCTATCAGCAGACGCCAGTCCTCCTTCTCGCCCTGGAAATCGGCGGCGTCCCCGTGCTCGGGCGCGTCGGGCCAGTCGATGATGCGCGGCGTCTTGCCGAGGGCCACGAGG
>JBNGDZ010000604.1:0-1710 GCA_049975765.1 Armatimonadota bacterium | reverse complement strand
ACGAGGAGCCGGGCGATCCCGTCCATGTGTTGGCGGCCCACGTCGTCGTTGTCGGGCCACAGGTAGATGCGATAATCAGCGAGCGGGCGGAGGACCTCCACCTCCGGGATCTTGTTGGCGCCCGTGACGGTGCCGACTGCCGGGAAGCCCTTTCGCCAGCACGCATCGGCGGCTTTCTCGCCCTCCGTGACGATCACGCCGGAGGTCGTGGCATTCACTAGGCGGTCGATTCCGTACAGGGGCAGCTCCGTGGTCTTGAGGCCGTCAAGGCCCGGCGAGCCGCCGCGCTGCCAGAAGATGCGCTTGCCGGGATCGATGCGCACGTGTTCGGCGACGATCTCCCCCTCCGCGGTCTTGACCTGCCAGACCTGGCGCTGCTCCGGTGCCGATGCGAGGCCAAGCAGCTTCCCGAGCTGCTCAAGGACTTCGGGCGTGCAGTCCTCCTGCGTCGGGTTACTAATGTTCTCGTAATGCATCAGGTAGAAATCGATGATGCTGCCTTGCGCACCGCACCCGAAGCACTGGAAGCCGGCGTCGGGGAAAATCGTGAAGCTCGGCTTCTGCTCGGAATGGAATGGGCACAGCCCCACCAGCTTGCCCCCGCTCTGTGTGAGCTTCTCGGCGTAGCCCGCCGCGCGGTAGGCGAGTCCCGGGTTTCGGGCCGCCGCATCTTTGAGTTCGTCAGCCGTCACGTCGGGTCACCTCGGTATATGCCTGGCCCCGGACGCCCAGGGCCCGAGGTGAGTACCCCAGGCGCCCGGAGCCGCGGCAATGCGTCGAATTGTGGTGTGCGGCTGCCCCCGAGGTGCGCGTCACGTCTCGAGCAGGACTGCCTGTTCGGGCCTCCCGTAGATGCGCTTGCCGGCGAGTGCGATCCCCAGGGCGTCCGCCACGTGCTGCTCTTTCTGCAGCAGGTCCTCGCCCAGGCGCTCCTGCGCGTAGGCGATCATGCGCTGCTTCTCTGCGCCGCCGGTGCCCGTCAGTGCGAGCTTCGCAGCCGCCGGTGTGACGCCGACGGTCTCTGCGTCGGTGAAGACCCGCGCCACATAGTCCAGGACGCCGCGGAGTTCGGCCAGCCGGAGGATGGAATCCCCCCGCTGGCCCTGCGCGGAGAACTGAGTCTCGATGCAGACCAGTATCTCGCCGTTCGTGGGGTTGAAGCCGCGGATCAGCCTGCTGAGGTCCATCGCGTAGGCGATCCGCCGTACCGAATCGCTGCCATTCGGGTGCTCCCACTCGATGTCGGTCATCTCGCCTCCTGCGTCCCAGGCACCGTCATGGGCTTCCCTTCCCGACGCCCTCCGTCACAGACTTCCCTTCCAGTCCACCGCCGGGACGGACACGGCGGGTATCACCCCGACCACAGCGCACGCCGGGCAGTATTGCTCCTCCCCCGCGTCCCCCACACTGCCCATCCAGCCACACCGGCGGCACACGCGTGCGTGCCACGGCGCCCTGGTCTGGAGGTCGGATTCAGATACGCACAACCGCGGGATCACCGGCCTCCAGGTGCTGCTCATACTGCGCTCCCCAGCTCGTGGGCAGGCCGCTGCTGCATCAACTCCGCCCAATCCTGGCGGCGCAGCACTACCGGCTCCTCGCTTGAGCGCCGCACTCGTATTGCTCCCTCCGGCGGCACCGTGGGTGGCGGGCCGGCGGACTCCTGCTCCACCTGAACCTGCCGTCGGAGTACATGCCAAGCCGACAGGC
>JBNGDZ010000603.1:0-2914 GCA_049975765.1 Armatimonadota bacterium | reverse complement strand
CGCTCAACCAGCCGCGCCTTGCGCCGATCCGCGGTGTTCTTGTGGATGACCCCGCGCTGGGCCGCCTTGTCGATGGCCTTCTGGGCGGCCGGCATGGCGTCCTTGACGGCCTCGGCATCACCGGCCTCCGCGGCCTCCAGGACCTCGCGGACGGCCTGCTTCATGGCCCTCTTGCGGATGCGGTTGCGAAGTGTGCGCTTACGCGTCTGGCGCACGTGCTTCTCCATCTGTGCTCGCTGCGGCATGCTGCCGGGACTCCCTCACATGAAATGCGCCGCTTGTGAACTCACAAGCGGCGGTGATTGCCTCCTGTGCGCGTGTGAGTATAGCACAACGGCCGTGGGCCTGCAAGCGCAAGCAGCGCGGGGGCCTGCGGCCCTCGTGTGTCGGTGGAACGTGCGCGGGTGTCTGGAGACGCTTTCGCGTTCCTCCCCACAGCCACAGCCCCGCCCGCGCCCCAGCACCGATATGGGTTGCGGGCGTCCCGCCCGCGACCGACGGTCTCAGGACGCACCTACCGCGACTGTGGCGCCGATGCTTGCCGCGATGTCGCACGGAGCGGTGCGCTCTGCCTCCCCGCCACACCTCTTACGACTACTGCCTGCTATCGTACAAGGGGCCGGCCTCCGTTCCGGCCCGGTCGTTGCCGTCAGCCCGCCTACCGCAGCTCGTCCACGTTGTCGCGGAGCTTGTGGATCGCCTCCAGCATCAGGTCCATGTCGCTCGTGTCGCCCAGGAACAGCCGGTGAGTGAGCACGATGCCCTCGGTGTCCAGGATCCGCTGGCACTCGGGGGTCGCCATCTTCGAGTAGTCCGGCGGCTGATTGTCGCCGAAGCAGGCCGGGCCCCAGTTGCGCTCGGTAAACAGAGGGTTCTTCTGGATGGGGTGCAGGTGCCCGCTGCCCGCCGGCAGGCCCTCGGCCTGCAGGGCCTCCAGGAACCGGTCCTTCGTGATGTCCCCAAACTGCTCGGAGTGGAACTTGAAGTGGTAGAAGTAGAAGTTCCACCGCGTGACCCACTCATCGCGCTCGATGGGGGAGACCCCCTCGATCTCCCGCAGGCCCGCCTCCAGGTACCTAGCGTTCTCGTCGCGCGTGTTCGCCTGCTCCTCCAGGCGGCTCAGCCCGCCCAGCAGCACCGCAGCCTGCCATTCGGTCATGCGGAGGTTGCTGGCCACGATGTGGTGCTCGTAGAAGGGCCGGCCCTCGAAGCGGCCGATGTGGTGGTAGCTGAAGAGCATCTTCGCCAGGTCCTCGTCATTGGTGATGCAGATGCCGCCCTCGCCGGCGGTGAGGGTCTTGCCCATCTGCAGCGAGAAGGACCCGATATCGCCGATGGAGCCGCAGCCCTGACCGTTCCACTGCGACCCATGGGCGTGCGCCGCGTCCTCGATGACCCACAGCCCGTGGCGGTCCGCGATCTCCTTCAGCCGCGCCATGTCGCAGGGGTAGCCGCCGTAGTGCACCGGGATGATCCCCACGGTGCGCTCGCCGATGGCGGCCTCCACGGCATCGGGGTCGATCTGGTAGTTCTCCGGGTCGATGTCCACCACGATGGGGATGGCATTGACGAGAATGCAGGCCGTGGCGCTGGCCACGAAGGTGGCGGCGGGGACGATCACCTCGTCGCCGGGCTCAATGCCGATGGCCTTCAGGGCGCACTCAATGGCCTGCGTCCCGTTGGTCAGCGCCACGCCGTGCTCGGCGTCCTGGAACTTCGCGAAGGCCTCCTCGAACTGCGCCACCTTCGAGGTCTCTGCGTCGCCACCGCCGCGCCACCACCGTCCCGACTCCAGCACCTCCAACAGGTTCTCGCGCTCGACATCGCCGAACACAGGCCAGTCCTTGCCGAGCTGCCGATCGATTGCCTTGGGACCGCCGTTTATTGCCAGCGTAGCCACGATGCAGCCTCCCTCAACACTGAGCGGGATGCAGTGCGCCGGAAGGCCGTTTCCTCATATGCCGGCAGGTTCCTGCCTGCAGCCCCCGGAGTCGTGCCCTCAGCGGCGCGACAGAATGACGTCGTTCCGCGGCACGGACGTTCGCGCGGCGAGCTCCGCAACCTGGCTTGCGTGCCAGCCTACGGAGGCAGGAGACCTCGGGAGCGCGCGCGCCAGTCTCCTCGGTCCGTGCATCGCGGAAGTTGGCACGAAAGAGAGCCGGCGGGCGGGAGCGGAGTCCATTCGGCGGAGGGGCTAACCACCGGGCGAATCCCGCCCACTCTCTGCGGCAGGTGGCGGTCCAGCACGGCGCCGGTTCCGTCGCACAACACCGAGGGCGGTGCAGGTCTCACGCGCCCTGGCGCGAAGACTCGCTTCGGCCCAAGCGCACACACGTGGTGGCTCCCGCCACCCCGAAGGAAGGGAGAACCAGAGATGCCTGAGGCGACCAAGCTCGGCACTGAGAACCTGACGGAGAGCGCCATCCCGGTCATCGGCGTGTGCGCGACGTGCGATCCGCGGATCGACCAGGAGAGCCGCATGCGCGCTCAGAACATCATCCGCATGACCGCCGACATCCTCGCCGACCGCGTGCAGATGCCCGACGGCACTGCGGTCCCGGTGGTCTATTCCGACGTACTCATCGACGGCGAGCCGCAGGCCGACACCGTTGCGCAGCAGTTCAAGGCCGCCGGCGTCAACATCATCGTCTGCGTCCCCGACACCTGGGCCTTCCCGCAGCTCTCGCTGATCTCGCTCATCGAGCAGTTCCCCAAGGACACGCCCCTGAACCTCACCTGCGGCAACTCTGGGCCCAAGCCCGGGGTGGTCTTCGTCCACGCCGCCTCCGGCGCCATCTCCCAGTACGGGCGCCTGGTGCACATCAACGTGGGCAACTGGCCCGACACCGGCCAGGAGCCGGAGATGAGCGAGGAGGAATACAAAATGAACGGGAAGGTACAGGAGATGGACCTG
>JBNGDZ010000602.1:0-2919 GCA_049975765.1 Armatimonadota bacterium | reverse complement strand
GCGCTGTGATCTCGTGCCGCGTCCCCGGGTCCGAGGTGAAGCGCAGGGTCCTGCCGTCGGCCGCGACCTCTCCGCGTCGGACCGTCAGATGCTCGCCGGAGGGGAGGACAAGCTCAAGGGCCTCGACCCAGTCGCGGGTGGCGCCGTACATGAAGGTCCGCGCCCCTGAGGCGTTCTCGGCCACCGCCCCGCCAAGCATCGCCGACTGCTCAGTGGGCGCCGGAGGGAACAGCAGCTCGGGCGCCAGCAGGGCGTCGAGAGCGTCGAGCGTGATGGCCGGCGGACACCAGGCGCGCAGCCCGCTGCGGTCCAGCGCGATGCTGTACTCCAGGCCCTGATGCGTGACCGTGGCCGGCTCAAAGCCGTCCGGGACCTGGGCGTGGCGCATCATCTCCATGGACATGACCAGGCCGCCGCAGGTGGCTACACGCGCGCCGGTCAGGCCTGTGCCTCCTCCCGATACCGTGACGGGCGTTCGCGAGGCGCTTGCCTCCCGGAGCACCGCCGCGACGTCCTCGGCGCTCTCGGGGAAGACCACGGCTTCCACGTCCCGGGCGAAGAACGTGTTACTCTCGTCGTCCGCGTACTGCTCGATGACCTGCGGATCGCTGCTGCGTCGCATTGCGGGCCTCCGATCCTCACTGTGCCTGCTAGACCGCCACTTCTCCGTCGCCGCCCGCGCCTCCTGTCGAAGGGCGCACGGTGGCGGACGGCGAAGTGGGCCACTGCAGGACAGGTCCAATCTCTGGAGCAACGCGATGAGCTATCAACGCGGCTGGCAGGCCCTCAACCTGCAGATGCCCGACAGGATACCGCATACCGAGTACGTCTCCAACCCCGAGTGGGTGAAGCGCCTTACGGGCCTGGACCCGTGCGATCCCGACGAGGCCGCGAAGGCGAATCTGGCGCTGATCCGGGAGTGGGACTACGACGTGCGCTGGTTCACCATGGCGCCGCCGGGCCAGCCGCGAATGACGCACATGGGCACGGCGGTGTGGAGCGCGGGCTACGAGGTGGTGGACAACCGCGAGTGCCCCTTCGCCGGCCCGGAGGAGGTGCTGAGCTTCGACCCCGTGGCGGAGATCGGGGTGCCGCCGCACGAGGAGCTGGTGGAGCACTACTCCAGGACCTGGCGCGCCGCCCAGGCGCAGACGCCCACGTGCGTTGTGCCCGGCGGCTTCTACAACACGGTCTTCACGTGGTGCATCCTCACCTTCGGCTGGGATCTGTTCCTCACGGCCGCAGCGCTGGACGAGGAGCGCTTCGACCGCGTGCTGGAGGGCTTCTTCGAGCTGTCGATGGCCACCTTCCGCGCCCAGGCCGAGTGCGGCTGCAGGGTCTTCATCTGCCACGATGACATCGTCTGGACCGAGGGCGCCGTCTTCCGCCCGGAGTGGTACCGAGAGCACGTCTTTCCGCGCTATCGCCAGCTCTGGCAGCCGCTCAGGGACGCCGGCATCATCATTCTGTTCTGCTCGGACGGTGACTTCACCGAGTTCATCGATGACCTGGCCGAGTGTGGTGCCGACGGTTTCATCTTCGAGCCCCTCACTGATCTGAAGTACGTTGTCGAGCGATACGGGCAGGAGAAGGTCATCATCGGCAACGTGGACTGCCGGGTGCTGATGACGGGGTCGGAGGAGAGGATCTGGACGGAGGTGGAGCGCTGCGCCTCGCTGGGCCGCGACTGCCCGGGCTACTTCTTCGCCGTGGGCAATCACATTCCGTACAACGTGCCGGTGGAGGGCATCGAGATCTACGCCGAGGCCATCCGCGAGTTGGGGCGGCGCGACAAGGCAGGGAGATGACAGTGGACTACGAGCTGACCGACTTCACGCAGGTGCCCGATCTCGTCCCTCAGGGGACGGCGCTGACGAACGCGGCCTTCGCGGAGTACGAGGGCGCCATGGAGGTCAGCGAGGAGTGGACGGACTGGTACCTTCAGCGGCCCGGCACCGACCGAGAGCTCTGTCAGGCCGCGCTCGAGGACAGCAGGCTGGTCTCGCAGGTGATCGTCTGCGTGCAGGACCTTCAGCTTGGCGGGGAGCTGCTACGCTGTGGCATCATCGACAGCGTGGCGACCGACCCGGGGCACCGCAGGCAGGGACTGGCGCGAGCGCTCATGGGCCGCGCTCATGAAGCCATGGAGGATCGCGGCCTGGACGCCGCCGTGCTCTACACCAATCCGGACGATCACCCCTATCGCTTCTACAGCCGGCTGGGGTATCGCGAGCGGGCGCGCGCCGCGATGCTCGTGGGGCCGCGGCCGGACGAGAGCGGCTGCGGCGCCCTGCCGGTTGAGCCCGCCGACCACCGCGAGAGCCTGTGCGACCTGCTCAACGAGTACTATGTCGGTCACGAGGGCTACAGCCCCATCGGCCGGGAGCTGTGGCGCTGGCACAAGCTGCAGGCGCCCTCGTCGCCGACGGTGGTCGCGGAGCTGACCGGCACGGGAGCGGTCGCGACGGCCACTTTCTCCGAGGCCAGCGTGAGAATAGGCGGCAGCGAGCACACGGTCTCGCTGGCATATGACGTCGCAGCCACGGTGATGAACCTCGATCAGTATGCAGGCCTGCTGTCCACGGCATCGCACGACAGGGTGGCAGTGCTTCTCGATGAGGACGCTCCTGAGCGCCGGTGGGCCGAGGATATTGGCTTCGAACCTCAGATCGCGGAGGTATCGATGGTCCTGCCGCTGGGTCGCGCGGCCTCCGTGGCGTTGGAGGAGCGCGAGGGGCCCTGGTATGTGATGGTCGAAAGCGTGGTCGGTGTGTGATGCGGAGGCGATACCATGAGATCTGAGATCAGGCCTGAGGTGGACTCGGACCTGTGTGTGCGCTGCGGGCGGTGCGCAACGGTATGTGCCTCGGACCTTCTGGAGATGGGGGAGGAGGGCCCGGAGCCGACCGGCTCTTGCCC
>JBNGDZ010000601.1:0-2930 GCA_049975765.1 Armatimonadota bacterium | reverse complement strand
GGGCGACGGTGTTGGGCTGGAAGCCCGACCTGCGCGGCATACTGTGTCGTGCAGGGCGGCGGCGGGCCGCCCAGTCCGCCGGCCGCGTATCGTGACCCGGTTTCCCTCTCTCCCGCTTGCGGCGAAGGCGTCAGGGTCAGGGAGGCCCGAACCGCCCGCTCGGGCAGGGGTGAGGCCTGCTGTGAGGAAGGCCGCGCGCCCCGCTCGTCGAATTGTGCCATGCCGAGATGGTCCGCGGAGGTGTCTGTGATGCTGGACGCCATAACGATGTGGCGGCACACCAAGATGGTCGTGCTGGTGGCGCTGTCGGGAGCCGCCTACGCCGCCCTGATGATGCCCTTCAAGATCGCCCCCATCGTTCCCGGCTTCACGGAGGTGCGTCCGGGGGCGGGGCTGCCCGTTGTCTGCGGCCTGCTGTTCGGGCCGGCGGCGGCCTGGGGGTCCGCCTTCGGGAATCTGGTGGGCGACGTCTTCGGCGGCATGTTCGGCCCCGGGAGCATCCCCGGATTCGTGGGCAACTTCCTGCTGGCCTACGTGCCCTACCGCATGTGGCGGGTGCTGCGCGGCGACCAGCCCGCGGACGGCTCGGCGCGGCAGCTTCCGTGGTTCATCGCATGTGCCGTCGCCGGGGCGCTATGCTGCGGCGTGACCATCGGCTTCGGCGCCGGGGCGATGGGCCTGTATCCGTACCGCATTCTGGCCCTCGTGATCTCCGCCAACAATGCCATCATCGGCACCATCGTGGCCGCCATCCTGCTCCCGATCCTCTACCCACTGGCGCACTCATTCGGTCTGCTCTACACGGACATTCTGGATCCCGCCGAGTACAGCTCCGGCCGGATCGGCTGGGCGGGGATGATCCTGACCTGGGCCGGGGCGGGCCTGGGCCTGCTGGCCGCGATCTTCGTCGCGCTGGCTGGCTTCGTTGCGGCGGGCCTTGGAATGCCCGAGGGCAAGAGCCTGCTTGCGCCACAGGTCCTCACCGGCGGCGTCGGGACGCTGGCGCTGATCATCGGGGCGGTGCTGATGTCCCCTCTGTCCACACGGGTTCCCATCGAGCCCATCCCGCCCATCGAGCCGGAGGAGCCGCCCCGCGAGAGTGACGAGGGGTGACTGCGGGCGCCGGCGAGGCGGTTGAGGCCGACGGCCTCACCTTCACCTACCGTGGCGGTGAGCGCCCGGCGCTCCGTGGCGTCTCGCTGACGCTGGGGCGTGGCGAGCAGGGCTGGCTGATGGGGCGCACCGGGGCGGGCAAGTCCACCCTCTGCCTCTGCCTGAACGGCGTCATCCCCGCCATGCAGCCCGGGCAGTTCGCCGGGGAGGTGCGCATCGGCGGGGAGCGGATCAGCGGCCGGCCGGTGTATGAGGTCGCCGCCCGTGTCGGCGCGCTCTTCCAGGACTTCGAGGCCCAACTGCTCGCCAGCGACGTGGAGCGGGAGGTGGCGCTGGGTCTCGAGAACGCCGGGATGGCACGCGAGACGATGCACCGCCGGGTCGCGGAAGTGCTCGAGCTGGTGGAGCTGAGCGAGCTACGGGGCCGGGAGCCCAGCACACTCTCGGGCGGGCAGAAGCAGCGCCTGGCGCTGGCGGCGGTGCTTGCACCGGAGCCGTCGGTTCTGGTGCTCGATGAGCCGACCACCGATCTCGACCCACGCGGCAAGCGGCAGCTCGCGGAGGTGCTCGGCGAGCTGAGGGAGCGCGGCGTGACGCTGCTGGTCGCCGAGCACGAGGCCTCAGACGCGCTGGCGGCGGACACCCTCCTGACGCTGCGCGAGGGCGAGAAGGCCTTCGGCGGCCCGCCGGCGGAGCTGCTGTGCGATCCCGGGCGCTGCGAGGAGCTTGGCGTGCTGCCGCTGCAGATGCCGGAGCTGTTCGAGCGCCTGGGCCTGACCGCGCGTCCTCTGACGCCCGCGGAGGCGGCGGAGGCGCTGAGGTCGGCGGGCTGGGCGCTCGACGAGACCCGATGCGAGGCTCTGGCGAGGGAGGACGGCGCGCCTGAGGGCGATGTCATCATCGAGGTCGAGGACCTGACCTTCACGTATCCCGAGGGCAATGGGCCGGCGCTGAGGGATGTGAGCCTGAGCGTCCGCGAGGGCGAGTTTGTGGTGATCCTCGGCGAGAACGGCTCGGGCAAGAGCACGCTGGCCCGGCACTTCAACGGGCTGCTGCACCCCACCTCCGGCACGGTGCGGATCGCCGGGCGTGACACTCGAGAGGCTCTCAGCCGCGAGCTGGCCGAGCAGGTGGGGTATCTGTTCCAGAACCCCGATCACCAGATCTTCGCGTCCAGCGTCCGGGAGGAGGTGGCCTTCGGGCCGCGGAATCTCGGCGTCCCCGAGGACGACGTGGCCGGGCGGGTGGACCGGGCTCTGCAGCTCACGGACCTGGCCGGCTGGGAGGACCGGGATCCGTTCGTGCTCACCAAGGGCGAGCGGCAGCGGGTGGCCCTGGCCTCCGTGCTGGCCTGCCATCCGCGCGTGATCGTCTTCGATGAGCCGACCACGGGCCTCGACGGGCTGCAGCAGCGGGCGATGATGGACCTACTCGAGCGCCTCAACGACGAGGGGCAGACCGTCCTTGTGATCACCCACTGCACCTGGGCGGCGGCGGAGTACGCCCGGCGGGCCATCGTCCTCGACGAGGGCCGGCTGGTGGCCGACCGGCCTGTGCGGGAGCTCTTCGCCGACGATGCTCTTCTCGCCCGGACGGGGCAGGTGCCGCCGGCGGTGGCGCGTCTTTCCCGCGAGATGAGCGGTCGGACGCTGCTGTCGGTGGACGAGGCGGTCGGGTGCATGATGGCCGAATGAGGCGAGCGAGGGGAGTGTCGATGAGGATCGAGCGCGACCCGCGCGGACGGGGCCCGATTCCGTGGTGGCGCAGCCCCGGAGCGTTGATCCTGTGGGCGCTGGTGGCGGCGGCCATCTTGGTGC
>JBNGDZ010000600.1:0-2931 GCA_049975765.1 Armatimonadota bacterium | reverse complement strand
GATCAGAAGCACCGGGCGGTGGCGCAGTACGAGGAGATCCTGCGCATCGATCCCGACGATGAGGAGGTCTGGGAGGAGCTGCGGAAAATCGACCCGGCCACGGCCCAGCGGCTGGAGCGTCTGCAGCACATCGCGCCGGACCCCTTTGTGGCCCAGCGCGCCGACGCCGACCTGTCGGACCTGGACGACTTCGAGAACGAGGGCGAGGAGGAGGACGAGGAGGAGCAGGAGGAGGCCGTGGGGGCGCCGTTCCGTGGCGGCGCGGCTGCCGGCGATGTCATTGCCGATGATGAGGACGAGGAGGAGTACATCGAGGCGGCCGAGGGGACCGAGCCACTCCCGTGGGACCACGAGCAGGACCCGCAGTATCGCGACCAACTCGACAACATCGCCGCCTTCGCCGACGTCCTGGACGGCTTCCAGCTTTTCTGGCAGGACCCGCTGGGGTGGTCGCGCGTGGTGGGGCAGTGCAGCGCGCCTGAGGACGCCAGGTGGCAGGAGCTGGAGACCATGTTGCCCACCGCCGCGGGCAGCCTTCACGTCTCTCCGCCCTCCATCCTGGTGCTCTACCAGCACACGCGCATGCCGCTGGCCCTGCCGATGAAGAACCGGACAGTGGTCATCGGCGAGCCGTACCGGATGGCCCTCACCGGCCAGGAGCTGCTCTTCGCACTGGGGCTGGCACTGCACGGTCTGCTCAACGAGAACGCCGAGTACTGGTGGGCGGTGGAGCATATCATCGACCGGGATGTCGAGGACTGCGATATTCGACGTCTGGTGGTAGAGGGGGCCAGTGACTTCACCGTCGGCTGGGACGAGGGACTCACCCGCGAGGAGATCACCCGACTGACGAAGCTGGGGCACGCCTGGGAGATGCGAGCCGTGCTGTCGGCGGACCGCGCCGGGCTGCTGGCCAGCGGCGACGTCAACTCAGCCTGTCGGACCATCGCCGCGATGGTCAGCCCTGAGGGGGAGGCCGGTATGGTCTCGGTGGAGGAGTTCCTGGGCCAGTTCAAGGGCACCCCGGTCGGCGAGCTGGCGGCCATCGGCCTGGGACACGATCCATGGAGCGACCCGCAGTACGCGGCCTACCGCATCAAGATGCTGCAGTGGTGGGCGACGACCGACGAATACAAGAATCTGCGCTGACGGCAATGCCGGGAGAGGAAGACGGAGGCCTGACGACATGGCAGACACGACCATCACCATAGACCAGGAGCTGTATCAGAAGCTGAACGAGTATGCGGAGGCGGCCGGCTACGACAGTGGTGAGGAGTTCGCCGCCGTCATCCTGCAACGAGAGATCGACAAGCTCGACGACGCTGACGCCACTGAGAAGATCGAGGATCGCCTGCGCGGGCTGGGCTACATCTCCTAGCCGAGCCACAGGAAGCCTACCGAGGTCGTCCGGGGGCCGCGCCGGGCGATCTCACTCCCGTATCTGCTGCACCTCCTCCAGCGCCTGCCGAGCGGCCGTCAGCTCGGTCTCGAACTCCCTGACCAGCTCGGCACGGCCCTCATCCTCGGTGGGGGGCTGAATTGGCTGTGACATCTGCAGGCGTGCGGCGTCGAGCAGGTCCTCGATTCGCTCGAGCTGCGTCAGGCAGAGCTGCTGCGAGCGCTGGTTGCGCTCAAGCAGTTGCTGGAGGCGCTGGTGGGCCGAGCGCGCCGCCTCGAACTGGGCCCGCAGCCCCTCGTCGCGCTCTCCCTCCGACACGCCGTCGGGAAGCACCGGGTTGCCTGAGTCCCTGCGTGTCTCGCGGGCCGCCCGGCGCAGGTCGCAGAGAAGATCACCCAGCTCCCTGGCCTCCCGGGCCAACTCGGGCGCCTGCCAGTCCAGATCGCTGTACAGGCTCGCCACCTGTCTGGCCTCGCGAGAGATGCTCCGGGCCTTGCTCTGAATGCGGCTCACCTGCCGCCGCACGTCGCGGGTCGAGGGCACCGGCCCCCGCTCGGACCGCGTCGTGAAGTGATGCAGAGCCGCGTACACCAGCGCCCCCGCGCCTAGGCCGATCAGCGGCGGCACCATCAGGTCAGTCGACCAGTTCAGCCCGCCGGCGGCCAGCGCGAAGCTCACAGCGACTCCCATGCCGAGCCCGGCCGCGAGGGCGAGAATGACTGAGCCGATGTCCGAGGAGCGCTCCGGCTGCCGGGGCTTTTCGCGCTCGGCCGCCGGCTGGTCCTCGGGGCCCTGAATCGGGATCCGGCGTCCCCTGGAGGGACGGGTGCTCTCCCGGCGTTCATCCCACTCGTCCTCGTCGTCCCACTCGAGATCGTCAAAGCCGTAGCCGCGCAGCTTCAGCCACCGATCGCGGGAGCCGATCTGACGCACCCCCAGCACCAGCGAGAGGATGCCGAGGATCACGGAGATCACCAGTCCCACGGTGTTCGCGGCCATAGCGAGGAGGTTGACGCACCCAGGCCCCATATCCTCCGACCAGTCGTCGGAGTGTCGCCCTCCCCGGTGCCCTCTCCAGCCGTGACGCATAGCTTCCAGCCCTTACAGCAGGCTTCGGCCCTCCATGTGCTCGGGGATCGGCTCGCCCAGGATGTCCAGCACCGTCGGGGCAACGTCCATAATGTGGGCGCCGGTGACGTCAAGCTGCCGCTCGCCCGGCATCCGCGCGGCGATCATCCCCAGATAGTCGTGCACGGAGTCATCGGGCCCGATCTCGGTGTCGAATGTATGCAGCGTGGGGTTACCGACGTCCTGGCCGAGGCGCCAGTTCAGATCGTCGAGGTAGATCATCAGGTCCGGCGCGTCATCCACGTGTGGGCCGGTGTAGATGTCCTGGGGGCGGAGCACCCGGCTGTTCATCTCCCGGCCCTGGTCGTCGCGGATGGCCTCAATGCGGCGGATCAGATCGTCGCGAACGTTCTCGTACTGCTCCGGCGGGATCGTGCCCTGCGGCTCCCGGCCCTTGACGTTCA
>JBNGDZ010000599.1:0-2949 GCA_049975765.1 Armatimonadota bacterium | reverse complement strand
GCGAGGCGGTCGTGCTGCGCGCGAACCTGATCCGCGAGCCCGCGCAGCTCGGCGAGCGCAGGTGGGCGATCGGGCTGCAGGCCACGCCGGGCAAGCCGCTCCCGGTCGGCTGGCACGGCCGCCACGTCGGTCAGGGCGGGCTCGTCACGCCCGAGCAGGCCCAACAGACCCGCGAGCGAGGCCAGACCGTGGCGCTGATGTGGAACTCGCTGACCAGGCACTTCAGCTATCCCGAGCCGGAGGACCCGGACGCCTTTCGCGAGGCCGTGCAGGCCTATCACGACGCCGGCGTGCGCGTGGTCGTTTACATCACGCTGTCGGGGACCGGCCCCTCGCCGGTCCGCGAGCGCCACCTTGACGAGTGGCTGATGACCAACGCCGAGGGCGAGCCGCTGTTCGGCAGCACGGAGGGCGATGAGGTCTACGCCAGCACCTGCCCGGCCAGCAGCTACGCCGACTGGCTCGTGTGGGCGGTGGATCGCGCCATGGCGGACTACGACCTCGACGGCGTCTACATCGACAATCCGGGGCCCTACTACTGCCACAACCGCGCCCACGGCTGCGGCGGCGAGGCGGGCGTCCGCTACACCTACTTCGCCACCCGAGACCTGCACAAGCGCCTGTGGACCGTCATCCACGGCCGCAAGCCCCAGGATGGCCTCGTCTGGGAGCACAACTCGCGCACCTCGAACAGCCTCAACCTCAGCTTCGTGGACATCTACTCCGACGGCGAGCACTTCCGGGTCAAGTCCGAGGGCCATCCCGAGGAGATCACCCGCACGCTGCTGGACGTCACCGGCACCGGCCGGCAGTGGGGCGCCCAGCCCTGCTTCCTGCCCTCGGCGCTGAACCTCCGGGAGCAGTACACGGACTGGATGCTGGCGCGCCTGCTCCCCTTCGGCAACGTGATGATGTCGGTACCAAGCTGGATGGACTACTCGCGGCTGGTGCCGGTGCTGCGGGCCCGCCGGGATTTCGGCCTCGGGGAGATGCCCGTGGAGTGGTTCACCCCGGAGGCGACGCCTGACTGGCTTCCCGTCGGCCCGGACGAGCTGCTGATCGGCGCCTACCGGCGCCAGGACAACCGCGTGATGCTCACCGCCGGCAACCCGACCGACGAGAAGATCGCGCTCCGCATGGATCTGCGGCCCACGCAGGCCGAGCTGGGCGGCGAGGTGGCGATCACCGACGCCCTCACCGGCGCCCCATGCCCGCCCATCGGCCCGAGCATGGTCCTGTGCGTGCCGGCGAACTGCTTCCGTGTTGTGCTGATCGAGCCCCAGGATACGGGCGAATAGCTACCTGATACCTGATCGTGCGATCCATCGACAGCCAGCCTCGGGAGCCGCGACCGAATGGGACACGCCGGAGCGGAAGCCACTCGCTTGCTCGCGGCGCACCTCCCTCGCTCGGCGCCAGATAGCTGCTGGTCCGTAATCGTTCGGCAGGTATCAGCACCGTCAAAGCAGCAGACTGCCGTCCTATCCGAGGGGCCGATTCGGCAGTTCGAGCCGTCGCCGTAGGGTTGCAGCCTGCAGCTTGCCGCTGGCGGCTTGCACTCACCGGCCCTCGCCCATGCGCGGGCGCTCGGCGGGAGTATCCTCGTCCCAGACCTGCCACATGGCGACCTGCACCGAGTCGGCGATCTGCCGACCGGCGTCTGCGATGAGCCGGCGTGAGAGGATGGGCTTGGCGCCGTAGCCGCCGCGCATGGCCTGATCGGTGGTGGGGATGTACCCAAGCCACTCGTTCGCCAGCTCGATGACGAAGGTCCATGGCGTCGGCGACCAGCGCTTGATCTCCAGCCCCCACCTGGTGAAGATCTCGCCCGGCAGGCCCACGAACATCAGCTCGCCGAAGCGCATGACCTGCACCGGCACGTCGGCGACCTGCCCGTCGTGGTCCCAGCTCTCCACCGCCCGGACGGTAGCCTCCTCGAAGTACTCCAGGTCCTCGCGCTGCTTCATGGCCTCGATCTCGGCCATCAGCTCCTCGTCGCGCGTGTAGTAAGGGATCTGCAGTTCCTCGAGCTTCGAGCCGCATCCCGTATGGCCCAGGGGCTCAGCCTCCTCGACCGCGTTGACCGCGAGGCCCGCCAGTGCCCGCCCCATCTGCAGGGCCTTGTGCTCGCCCTCCGCCGGCTGCCGGGTCTCGTGCCACAGGCGGTGGTTGATGTCACCGCAGCAGCCATTGCCGAAGAGCGTCATGGCCTGCTCGCCGTAGACCCCCGCGATGGACTCGGCCATGATGCCCGGCCAGTCGGCTGAGACGAAGTCCGCGCCGCCGCCGCCGATCACGTCCACATGCATAGGGTAGTTGACCAGCATCCCCCGCAGCGTCCCATCGTGCTCCCGCACGCCGAGCACCAGCATCTCCCCGTCCACCGGCCCGGCATGGCCGATCACGCCCGTGCTGGAGAAGATCTCGTCGCCATCGCGCGTGCGTCCGAGGCGGTTGCTGGCAAGGTAGTAGTCCTCCTGGCGGCCGGGGAAGAGCAGGGCGTCGAAGGTCTGCTGCGCAGCCTCCTCGGCTGTCTCGGCGATCATAGTCGGCAGCGCGCCCATCCAGTCCTGCGGGATCTCCCACTTCCCCTGGCGGACGGGCGGACCGGTGTGGGTGTGCGTGGCGCAGATGAGGATGCGGTCGGCCGGGATGCCGGTCCGCTCCACGATCATCCCCCGCGCCGCGTCGCCCCAGTCGCGCGCGACTGCGACCAGGTCCAGCGACACAATGCAGATGCGGCAGTCGCCCTCCTCGAGCACCAGCGCGCGACAGTGCAGGTCGTCGCGGACGCGCGAGCCGATGCGCTCGTGGTAGTACCCCGCCAGGGGCACGGCGCCCTCGGGAGTGATGACGCGCTTCGCGAGGCCGGCGGTGATCTGCGGAAGGCCCTCAGTGTTATATGGTGACTGTGGCACTGTGCTCGCCTCCTGTGTAATCGCGGTAGTG
>JBNGDZ010000598.1:0-2952 GCA_049975765.1 Armatimonadota bacterium | reverse complement strand
CGGCGACCAGGGCGCGATGGTCACCATCGCGGCGCCCGGCGCCGGTGGCAGCGCCCACTGCGCCAAGCTGGTGAACCGATACGCCGGCGGCAGCTTCGCAGCGAGTCTGCACACTGGCAAGTTCGACCTGCGCACGATGCCCCGGCTGGACATCGCACCAGAGATCATCACTCGGAGGTGGCACTCTGGCAAGTTCGACCTGCGCACGATGCCCCGGCTGGCCTTCGACTATCGCCTGGGGCCGGACGCGAGGGTCAACATCTATCTCACCGTCAACGACAGGCTCTGCGAGGTGGCCTTCTCCGGCCTGCAACGGCCCGCCGGCGGGGCCATACTGGTCGGCGCCGTGCCCGACGTGCAGGCTGACGACCAGTGGCATCACGTGGAGTTCGACCTGTTGGGCCACGTCGAGCGGGCTCTGGGCACCAGGGACAGGCTGGTGGCTCACGACCTGTTCATTGGCAATCTCAGTGCGGAGGGCTATCTCGATGCCGGCTTCGGCGGCAACCGCGCCGGCACGCACTTGCTTATCGACAATCTGGCGCTGTATCGCCCGTCGCAGGGGGAGATCCAGGTGGCCGCGTCGCCCGGCAGGGACGTGGAGCCCACCGGATGGGCAATCGCCGTGGATCGCGACCCGCAGGGCCTGCCCCCTTCGGAGGTAACCTCTGAGGACGGCGCGGCATCCTTCGAGCCGGACGATGACGGCCGGTGGTACATCCATGCGCGGCCCAAGTTGGCCGATGAGTCCTGGGGCGAGGTGGAGACGCTGGCCGTGGTCCGCGACACCCGGCCACCGACGGTGGTGGGTGTCGAGCCCTCCGCCGACGCGCCGATCGACAGCGGACCGGTCCGGATTCATGTCTCTGATGGCGGAGGCGTGGGCGTGGATCCGGAGACCATCAGGCTGGCCGTCGCCGACGAGAGGCTGGATCTGGCGCACGAAGCAGTGAGCTTCGACCCCGCCGCGGAGACGATCGAGGTCGATGTCGCGGCACTGGGCCGCAGCTTCCCGGAGAGCGGCAGCCTGGCGGTCGAGCTGCTGGCGATGGCCGACCGCAATGGCGCGAAGCTGGCCGAGCCCGTGCAGTGGACCTTCATGGCAGGCCCGGACGCCGACCACTCGGCGCCGTCGGTGCCCATTATCGCGGTGGGCGACGTGCCGGTGATACGGGCCGATTTCGAGAGCGACCTGGGCGAGTTCGATAACTGGGGGGCCAGGGGTGGCGCCGAGCTCACGCGCGACAACAGCACCGCCGCCAGCGGCCGCTACTCGCTCAAGCTCTACAATCCTATGAACGGCGGTAGCTTCGGCGCCTACATCAGGAAGAGCAGCTTTGAGGCCGGCCGCTACCGCCTCGTGCGCTTTGCCTACAAGATCCCTGAGCGCCTCCGGGCAGACATTCTGGTACACGTGAACGGCGCCCGCAAGAGCATCCAGTTCACGGATACCGACAGCAGCTACACGCGGATCGGCGAGGTGCCCAACGTCATCGCCGATAACCAGTGGCATCAGACGGAGTTCGACCTCTACGAGATGCTGCGACGCGACGATCCCCATGCGCCCGGCTACCAGGTCCAGCAGATGTGGATCGCCGACACCGGCTGGACCTCCAACGCCAGCGGGCAGGTCTACCACCTCGACGACTTCGAGCTTGTGCCGATCGTCTCGGCGGCAAGGCCGCTGCAGATCGCCTGGCAGGTCCTCGACATCAGCGGCCTGGCGGGGGTCAACTGGGCGGTGGACACCAACCCAGACACGGAGCTGTCCGAGCAGATCCTGACCACCGCCGACAGCGTGGCCTATCAGGAGCCGGGCGACGTGGATGGCTGGCTGCACGTGCGGGCGTCGGACTCGGCGGGGAACTGGTCGGCCACCGCCCATCAGCGGCTGCTCGTTGACAGCCAGCCCCCCACGGCGGCGCAGCAGGCGCCGCCGGCGGCTGTCCGGACCGCCGTCTCCGAGGTGTCGCTGGAGCTGGGCGATGAGGGTATCGCCGGCATCGATCCGGGCAGCATCGTGCTGTCCGTGGGCGGGACTGACTACACGGTGAGCAACGCAGGGCTGACCTACATGTCAGACCGCGGGCGCCTGGTGTGGAACTGCGAGGAGACCTCGCCCAAGCCCACCGTGTTCGATGACGGCGCGGCCATCGATGTGAAGCTCAAGAGCGCCACCGACTACGCCGGCAACCCCGTGATCGAGCTTCCGCAGTGGGCCTGGACCATGGACTACTCCAAGGACACCACCGGTCCGCGGATCGCGCGTATCGACTGCAGCACCCACCGCACGCACATCGCCCACACCTTCGAGAGCAGTACCGAGGGCTGGTCGAACCGGGGCGGTAGCCAGGGCGCCAGCGTCGAGCGCGACACATCGACGGCCGCCAGCGGGGAGGCCAGTGTCAAGCTCACGCAGCAGCAGGACGGCGGGCACATGCAGGCCCTCGTGACGTCAAAGGGGTTCCCGGCCGACAAGTTCCCGGTGATCTCGTTCGACTACCGCTTCGACCCGGGGGTCAAGCTGGACCTGCTGGTATACATGATGGGCCAGTGGTGGGCTATCGCCATGACGGACAACCCCAGCGGGACTATCGGACGAGTGCCGGGGATGCGTGCCGACGGCAAGTGGCATCACGCCTCGGTGAACCTGGCGCCGATCCTGAAGCAGCGCCAGCGCCGGGGCGCGCTGAACGTCGATGCAGTCATCGTGGGCGACCGGAACAGCCGGGACAACAAGAAGGGAGCCAGTGCCCACTTCGACAACTTCATGATCGGCAGCGTGGGCACCGTGAAGCCTGTCTTCCGCTGGCGGGCCACCGACACCACGGGCGTCGCGGGCTACAGCTATGTGCTCGACCAGCAGCCGAACACCGTGCCGCCGGAGAGATCGCAGGGCATCGCGTCGGCGAAGAGCTTCGAAGGCCTCGAGACCGGGGTGCACTTCCTGCA
>JBNGDZ010000597.1:0-2953 GCA_049975765.1 Armatimonadota bacterium | reverse complement strand
CACGCCGAAGCGCAGCACCGCCTGTGTGGCCTCCTCGGGGCAGCGGAAGACGCGCTCCGCCCGGCCCTCCGTCGCCGGCTCGTGGATCAGCAGGTAGTCGTAGTCCACGCGCTCGTCCTCATCGTTGACCCAGAACACGAAGATGGGCATGCCGTCCAGGACACTCGCCATGCCCTCAGCGCGGTAGCTGAGGCCGACGCGGTAGTGCTGCCCGCCCTCGGCGGGGAAGACCACATCCCAGCCGCCGAAGCAGCCGGGGCTGCCGGAGCTTTGCGCAACGAGTCGGTCACCCTCGCGCGAGCACTCCGCCTCCAGGCCCTCGCGTGCGGCCCAGGTCCGCAGCGCCACCGGTTGGATCTCACCGCCGGCGTCGATGTCCGCGTCGAACGTGTCAAATACGATCATGGCACTTCCTCCCATGTTCTGTAGACAGCGATGGCGACCAGTGTGCCGGGAAGTCGAACGGCGTGCGGCGGCCCTCACCCAGATTCCCGACGCGCCCGAGACGATGTAGCGTAGGGCGGACATGAATCATGGCTTGGCGCCGGTCGGAGTGCACGGTTTCCCCACCCGGTTGTCCGCACCTCCGTGGCGGCAGGTTCGGGGGCGGCGTCGGCGAAGATAGCGTCACACCCAGATCTCGAGTCAGGAGATGCGTATGGAGAGGACTCCCGGGCGGCGAACGGTGCGCATCGAGCACCTGGTCTGGGCCGTGCTGCTGTACTGCGGCCTGGTGGCGGCCATGTGGCCGAAGCGGACCTACGACATCTGGTGGCACCTGGCGACGGGCAAGTACATCATGGACACCCGCACGATCCCGCACCAGGATCCCTTCACCTACACCCGCGCCGGCAGGCCGTGGATCACGCACGAGTGGGGATGGGAGGTGCCGATGTACCTCCTGTACTCGCGCTGGGGTCACGGGGGGCTGATGGGGCTGCGAGTGATAGTGGCGCTGCTCGCGACCGCGCTGCTGGCATGGCTGCTCCTGCGCCGGGGGGCGCTCCCGCTTCCGGCGATGGCCGCGGGCGCTGTGGCGATCTTCGCCGCCAGGCCACTGTTCAACGACCGCCCGCAGGCGGCGACCACGGCACTGTTCGTCGCCATGCTGTGCATCATCGAGCAGTCACGCCAGGGCCGGCACCGCTGGCTGCTGGTGGCGCCACTGCTGATGATCCCGTGGGTGAACCTGCACGGCGGCTTCATCTTCGGACCTGCGCTCTTGGTGCTCTATGCGCTCTGCACGCTGCCGGAGTGGTACCGCCAGAGGCGCCGGGGGAAGGCCCTGCAGCCCTCTCCGGCGCTGCTGGTCGGCGTCATCGTGGCCTCCCTGCTGGCCTGTCTGG
The DNA here is from genome assembly GCA_049975765.1 of Armatimonadota bacterium. GTDB lineage: Bacteria > Armatimonadota > Zipacnadia > Zipacnadales > UBA5352 > JAYENL01. The sequence continues at coordinate 1,607 of JBNGDZ010000597.1, read as the reverse complement.
TCAATCCGCACGGCGTGGCGGGGGCCGCCTATCCCCTTCAGTACGTCATCGGCGGGCACGCCTGGCACAAGACGGTCATCACCGAGTACGAGTCTCCGGACTTCTCGAAGCAGATCTTCCTCTTCCTGTTGCTGCTGATTGTTGCGCTGGCGGTGGTCTCCGCGGCCTCGCGGCGGCGGGCGGGCCTCTGGGACGTGGCGCTGGTGGGTATCTTCCTGTTCCTGACCCTGAAATGGCAGCGCAACGTTGCGCTTTTCGCGTTCGCAGTGGCGCCGGTGGTGGCGCTCCAGCTCTCGGAGGTGCTGCAATACTGTGGCCTGGCGGAGCTGGGCCGGGAGGGGAGCCGGCAGCCGCCGGCGGCCCTCTACATCGCCATCATGGCGGTCCTGGCGATCCTGGCGATCCCCGCTGCCCCCAGTGCACTCAGCCGCGTGGAGAGGGCCTTCAGCGCGGACATGCCGGTGGAGTGCGTGGATCACATCGAGCGCACCGGCCTGCACGGCCGCATGTTCAACACCTACCGCTGGGGAGGCTATCTCATCTGGCGGCTGTGGCCCGAGCAGCGAGTCTTCGTCGATGGCCGCGCCGACGTCATGGGCCGGGAACTGATGGAGGACTACCGCGCCGCGATCAAGCTCCAGGACGGCTGGCTGGATGTGCTGGAGACCTACGACCCCGACTGGGCGCTGCTGGCGGCGGACTCGCCGCTGTGCCGGGGGCTGGAGCTGCTGCCGGAGTGGACTCTGGAGTGCGAGGGCGAGAGCTGTAGGCTCTACGTGAGGTCCAGCGCCCGGCACCGACTTCTCGAGCAGTGATGCAGGCGCGCGGACAGGGGGACGCGGCGTGCTTCTTCCCATCCCGATAGGCACCGAGCGCCGGCTCCAGTGCAGGCCCTGGGTGACCTGGGGCCTCATCGCGACGAACTGCTTCGTGTACTTCCTCCTGCAGGGCGGGCCGGAGGGCTCGAACTTCCCCCTCGTCTTCCAGCGGCTGGAGTGGTGGATGCCGGTTACCCACATGTTCGCCCATGGCGGGCTGCTGCATTTGCTGGGCAACATGCTGGTGCTGTGGGTCTTCGGCCCCCACGCGGAAGGCGCGCTGGGGCGGGGCAAGTTCCTGGTGCTCTACTTCAGCGCCGGCTTCGCCTCGGCTGCGCTTCACCTGCTGGCCTCCGCGATGCTCTACCCGGAGAACCTGGCCGTGGGCATGCTGGGCGCGTCCGGGGCCGTCATGGGCGTGGTGGCGCTGTTCGTGCTGCGCTTCCACGGCGTGCGCGTGCGCTTCTTCCTCTGGTGGATCCTCCCCTACATCTTCCATGTCCGCGCGCTCTGGGTGGGTGTCGCCTACCTCGCCTGGGATGTGGGCTGGGCGCTGACTGAGATCGGGTCCGGCGGCGGGCCAGGGGTGGCGCACTGGGCCCACGTGGGCGGCTTCCTGGCCGGCGCCGTCTGGGCCTGGGCGCTGCGGCTGTCGGAGGAGGGCACTCACGAGATCAAGCATGACGAGGTGCGCGGCCACATCGCCGCCGGCGCCTGGCGGGCGGCGGCGGAGCTGCTGGAGGAGCGCATCGAGGCCCTGGGGCTGGAGAGCGGCGAAGACCTGGCCCT
>JBNGDZ010000596.1:0-2968 GCA_049975765.1 Armatimonadota bacterium | reverse complement strand
GACGTAGAGGGTGTTGTAGACGCGGCCGTCCGCCAGCTCGTAGGCGCCGGTCACGAGCCACGCCGACTTCTCCCGGGCGAACTCGCCGAGCTGTTCGATGAGTTCTGGCGCGAGGTTAAGCGCCATGGGCACGGCCACCTCAGGCCAGACGATAAGATCAACGGACTTGGGGATGGTGCGGGAGAGCGCGAGATAGGTCTCGTGCGCAGCGCGGGCATCCTCTTCGGTGGCGTCCTCGCTCTCGCCCAGCACCGCCTGGACGACGGCGGCCTCCAGGAGCTGCTCGTCAGTGACCGCTTTGGCGCTGCTGAGGACAACCGCCCCCCAGATGTAGATGAGGAGGATAAGGATGTAGCCGGCCAGGGCCGTGCGGGCGGCGAGCTGTGCGAACCGGCGGGGGTCGATCGCGGGCCGGACCCAGACGCCCGGGGCCACGGCCAGGACGGCCTGGGCCACAGCCGCGTTGAGCAGTGCGATGAAGAAGCCCAGCCCGTAGTGGCCGACCATGCTGGCTGCCTGGAGGATGGGGAGGGTGTCATGCTGGGTATAGCCGAGGTCGCCGACGGTGAAGCCCAGGCCGCCGATGCCGCCGCGGAACATCTCCGCAAGCGCCCAGGCGCCTGCGACGCCCAGGGCGCGGACCGCGGGGTGTGTGGAGCGGTTGCAGGCCGCAGCGGCGAGGCCGAACAGGCCGAGGAAGAGAGACTCGAAGCCGGTCGTGGCGAACCACGCTACGCCACCGTAGTTGAGCATGAAGGACCCGCAGAGGCCCATGAACGTGAAGCCGAAGACCAGGCCGAGAGCGAGGCCGCCCAGCGGCCGGACCTGAGTGAGAGCCAGAAACACGGGGATCAGGGCGACCCAGGCCAGCGGCCCGAGATCGGCGGGAGGGAAGCAGAGGTAGAGGAGGAGCCCCGACAGGACAGCCAGGCCGAGCTTCCACCAGGTGAGGCGGGAGGCCGCGGCGAGGCTTGGCTGCTGGGCCGGGGTCATCGGGATAAGGGCGACCTCACTCGGTGGCCGTGACCTCGCCGGCCTCGAGCCGCTGCAGGAAGAGCTCCATGCGGGAGAGCGCCTCGCGGAGGTCGGCGATGCTGCTGGCGTAGCTGCAACGGACGTGCCCCTCGCCGGCGGAGCCGAAGGCCACGCCGGGGACCACCGCCACGCGCTGATCCATGAGCAGGCTCCTGGCGAACTGGGAGGAGGTCAGGCCGGTGCGGCGGATTGATGGAAAGGCGTAGAAGGCGCCCATGGGCTCGAAGCACTCCAGGCCGATGCGGTTGAGGCCGTTGACAAAGACGCGCCGGCGCTGGTCGTACTCGGCGACCATGCGGGCGCGATCGTCCTGGCCTTGCCGGAGGGCCTCGATGGCGGCCACCTGCGCCATAATCGGCACGCACATGGTGGTGTAGGCGTGAATGCGGGTCATGGCCTCGATGACGTCCGCGGGGCCACAGGCGTAGCCGATGCGCCACCCGGTCATGGCGTCGGCCTTGGAGAAGCCGTTGAGCAGCAGCGTGCGCTCGCGCATCCCGGGCAGCGAGGCGGCGCAGACGTGAGCGCCCTCGTAGGTCAGCTCCGCGTAGACCTCATCGGCGATGACCATCAGGTCGCGGTCGGCGGCCACGTCGGCGACACGCCGGAGGTCCTCCCGCCGCATGACCGCGCCGGTGGGGTTGCTGGGATTGCTGAACAGCAGCGCGCGAGTGCGCTTGGAGCAGGCGTCGGCGAGGGGCCCCGGCTGGAGCCGGAACTGATCCTCACGCCGCGTGGGGACGGCAACCGGGCTGCCGCCAGCCAGCTCGACGCACGGGCCGTAGGAGACGTAGCAGGGGTCGGGGATGAGGACCTCATCGCCGGGATCGAGCATGGCGCGCATGACCAGATCGACGGCCTCGCTGACGCCGACTGTGACCAGGATCTGCTCCTCGGGGTCGTAGGCGACGCCGTACTTCGCCTGCAGGTAACGGGAGATCTCCTCCCTCAGCTCCAGCAGCCCCCGGTTGCTGGTGTAGGAGGTGGCGCCGTTGCGGAGGGAGTCGATGACCGAGTCGCAGATGCGCCAGGGAGTGGGGAAGTCCGGCTCGCCGACGCCGAGGCTGATGACGTCATCCATGCCGACGACCAGGTCGAAGAACTCCCGGATGCCGGAGGGCTGCAGCTCCGCGGCGCGTCTGCTAATGCGGCCTGACGTCCTCTGGTTCACGCTCACGGAGACACCGCCAGTCTGCGAGTGGTGGGCTGCTCGCCGAGCAGCCTGCCCTCCAGCTTGTAGGTTTTGAGGACGAACGAGGTGGCGGTTCCGGAGACGCCGGGCGACGGCGCCAGCTTCTCCGCGACGAAGCGGGCGATGTCGCGGAAGTCGCGCCCCTCCACGACCACGGTGAGGTCGGCGGTGCCTGAGGTCAGATGCAGTGAGTGGACCTCGTCGAAGCGCGCCACGTGCTCGGCGAGCCGGTCGAAGCCGACGCCATGCTCGGGGGTGCCCTCAACAAGGATGAAGGCGAAGACCCGCTCCACGTCGGTCCTGGACCAATCCACCAAAGCGCGATAGCCGAGGATGGTGCCGTCGCTCTCCATGGCCCCCACGGCGTCGCGCACCTGCTCGGCGGTGACGCCGAGGCGCTCCGCGATCTCCTCGTCGGGGAGACGACCCTCCCCGGTGAGAATCTGCAGGATCTTCTGGCGCATGGGTGTCCGCCCTTTCTCGGACCGAGCTCGGTAGGGACCGTGCCATGGCGAAGCCGCGCGCCCCCGAGCCGGGCCACCCAGGCACAGGCGCAGCGAATGGCATGGTGCGGGATCGCGCGCGGTCAGAAACGCTTCTTGCGCTCGCGGCCCCGCGAGCTGTCCTGCTTCTTCTCCTTGCGCCGCTCACGTCGCTTGCGGCGCTTCTCCTCCTGGGCCGCGCGCTCCGCCTCCCGCATGGTCTGGCGAGCGCTGGGCTTGGCGGCCTCCTCTTCTTCCT
>JBNGDZ010000595.1:0-2979 GCA_049975765.1 Armatimonadota bacterium | reverse complement strand
CTCCAGGCCCTGGTTGCGTGCGGTGCAGGCGCCAACATTGGAGTCATTGCGGATCAGCTCGAACCCGACGCCCTCCGCCTCCGCCAGCGCCGGGAACTGCTCGGCCAAGAACTCCACCGTGCCGTCCCGCGAGCCGTTGTCGATGACCACGATCTGGCCCGGCCGCGGCCGACCCTGAAGCATGCTGGTCAGGCACAGCTCAGTGTACCTGCGCTTGTTGTAGCTGACCACGATGATGCTCGCGTCGATGGTGTCGGCTGTCACATCGGGTCCCCTTCAGCTCTCAGTCACGCCGTATCGGCAGGCGGCTTTGTCGGGCTGGAAGCCCGACCTACGCGAAGGATGGAGTCACGCCGTATCGGCAGGCGGCTCTGCCGGGCTGGAAGCCCGACCTACGCGAAGGATGGAGTCACGCCGTATCGGCGAGCGGCTCTCTGCCGGGCTGGAAGCCCGACCTACGCGAAGGATGGAGTCATCCCGTGCCACACACACTCAAGCCGCAAGCCACAGGCCCCAGGCTACACGCTCACGACAACCACCGCCCATGCCGTTACGTGGCACGCAGGTTCCGCCCAGTAAGTGCGCAACCCCACTCGCTCGCGAGCCTCCGCACACTCCTGTGCGTGCGCCGTCTGCCGCTACGGTGCCGTCTGGGCCGACGCGCCTGCGGGATCTGCGCACCTCACGCACTCGGCGCTCTGACGTCGCCGCGCCGTTTGGAGTGACCAGCCTCCGTTCCGGCGGCCGTCTGCCTCCTCAGGACCGCCCCAGGTCCTCCCGTCAGTAGCGTAACACATCGGCGGCGGCCTGGGCGATATCCCGCCAGTCGGGTGTCGCCGCCTCCTCCAGCACTCTGCTGGCCGGGACGGGCACGTCCAGCGCCGCCACCCGCCGCGGCGGCGCCTGCAGCAGGTCGAAGCACTCCTCCGTGATGCGTTGGGCGACCTCCGCCGCCACCCCCCCGGTCAGATGCCCCTCCTCGATGACCACCACGCGCCCCGTCCTCTCCACCGACGCCGCCACGGTCGCCATGTCCAGCGGCGCCAGCGTCCGCAGATCGATGACCTCCGCCACGACCTCGTGATCGGCCAGCGCGTCGGCCGCCCGCAGCGCCTCATCCACCATGCGCGAGTAGGCCACCAGCGTCACGTCATCGCCCTCGCGGCGCACCGCCGCCTCACCAAGCGGCACCAGGTGCTCCCCGTCAAACACCTCCCCGCGCTGGCCGTAGAGCAGCTTGCTCTCGATGAAGACCACCGGATCATCGCAGCGGATGGCGGTCTTGAGCATCCCCTTGGCGTCGGCGGCGGTGGCCGGCGCGGCCACCAGCAGCCCCGGCGTGGCGACCAGCCACCGCTCCAGGCTCTGCGAGTGCGTGGGGCCGTAGGACCGTCCCGCGCCTGCCGGGCAGCGCAGGACCAGCGGGATGGTGCACTGCTTGCCGTACTGGTAGCGGAACTTGGCGGCGTGATTGCAGAGCTGGTCCATGGCGAGCGTCAGGAAGTCCATGAACATCAGCTCGGCCACCGGCCGCAGCCCGGTCATGGCGGCGCCCACCGCCACGCCCACGAAGCCGTTCTCGGAGATGGGCGTGTTTCGTACCCGCTCGGGCCCGAAGCGCTCGGCCATGTCACGAGTGACCTTGAAGGCACCGCCATACTCGGCGATGTCCTCGCCAATGAGGATGACGCGCTCGTCGCGCGCCATCTCCTCCTCCAGCCCCTCCCTTATTGCGTGCGAATAGAAGACCTCTCTCATGGTCGGCGACTGCGTCCCCTGATATCGCTCCTGGTATGTATTAACGCACTTACGCGCAGAAAGGTGCGTCGGTGGCCGCAACTGCGGAAATGCACCAGTAGACCCTCGGGCCGAAGCAGGCCCCTACCTCGGGTCGCAGAAGGGATTGAGCCCCGGGATGCCCGGCCGCAGGCGGTAGACCGCCCCGCTCTCGACCTCGGTCACGTAGAGCTCATCCATCTCCGGCCCGCCGAAGGCCACATTGGTGGGCTTCTCGCCGCCGGCCGGCAGCTGCTCGATCAGCTCGCCGTCGGGCGAGAAGACCTTGATCTCACCGGCGCCGAAGTGCGCCACGTAGAGGTTCCCGTCCACGTCCAGCGCCATACCGTCTCCGCCGACGCCGTCGGGCGTGGGTGCGAACTCCGCGGGGCCATCGAGGCCGCCGTCGTCGCGGACGCCGAACACCAGGATGCGGTGGGCGCTGGTCTCCGCCACATACAGGCGCTGCGCGTCGGCGGTCAGCGCCAGACCGTTGGGGAAGCACATGCCCTCGGCCACCACCTCCAGCGCCCCGTCACGCTGCGCGTGATAGATCACGCCCGCCGGCATCTCGGCGTTAGAGCCGCCGGGTCCGGTCATGTAGATGGAGCCATCCGGGTGGAAGACCAGGTCATTGGGCGCCTGGAGCGGCTCGCCATCCCACTCACCCGCGATCTCCACCAGCTCCTCGCCGTCGTAGCGCATCAGCTTGTGCAGCCCGGCCTCGGCGATCCACAGCACGTTCTCCTCGTCGAAGGCTGCGCCGTTGGGCGTGCCATCGGTGTTGACGTAGTTCTCGACCTGCCCGCCGGAGACGCGCGTGATCCACCCGTTGCCGCACTGGGTGAAGTAGAGATCACCCGCGGCGTCGAAGCACGGGCCCTCCGGGAAGTCGAAGCCGTTGGCGACAAGCTCGATGCTATGATCCATTGCGCTCTCTCTCCTCATCGGCGCGCCCTGCACATCGGTTCCGAGCTTCTTCACAGATGGGTTTACGGGCACCTGGGAGGCCTTGCCGTTCCGGGTTGCCCCTGCTCCCAATCGACGACCACGCCGCGGCGTCCTCAGACCATAACAGCTTCGTCACCAGCCGTTCGCTGACCTCCGGCGCAGGGTGACGGGCAACCGCTCCAGAATCACCATTCGCCCCGCACGAATCTCGACCTCCGCCCCGCCTCCTCCTCCTCCGGACGCTCCTGCGTC
>JBNGDZ010000594.1:0-2984 GCA_049975765.1 Armatimonadota bacterium | reverse complement strand
TCTCCGGACTGGTGGGGCGTTTCCACGCCGAGCTGTCCGCGGACACCGATCAGGTGCACGTCGGCGGCGCCGCGGCAGTGCGACTGACGGTCACCGGTACCGGCAACCTCAGGCAGCTCGAGGCGCCGGAGCTGCCGCGGCGAGGGCAGGCGCGCCTCTACCAGAGCGGCGAGCAGCGACAGATCGGTCCCCGGCCCTCGGGCGAGGGCTACGCGATCGGCGGGACGGTCACGCTGGAGTATCTGGTGATGCCGGAGGAGCCGGGCACGCTCACCGTCGGCCCGGCGAGGCTGCACTACTTCAACCCCCGGACCGAACGCTATGAGTCGGCGGTGACGTCCGAGGTGAGACTCACTGCGCTGGAGGCCTCGGGCTCCGCGGGGGCATCACGGCCTGACACGGGGGAGATCCGCTACATCAAGACCCATGACCTCGGCCTCCGAAGCCGTCCGGCGGTGACGGGCTCTGCGTGGTTCTGGCTGCTGCAACTGGCCCCGATGGCGGGCGTAGGATGGGCGCTGGCACGGCGTTCTGAGATGCTGCGCAGGGCGCGGGATCCGCAGTACCGGCGCTTCGTGGAGGCGGAGAGCAGGGCCCGACGTGCCCTGAGGGCCCTGGATGAAGGGGCGGTCGCAAAGGACCTGTACGATGCCGCGGATGAGCTCCTTACAGAGTACATCGCGGCCAAGACAGGCGCGGCGGCTGCGAGCCTGGGGCCGGAGGAGGCAACCAGGCTGCTGGAAGCCGCCGGCGTTGACGCGGGCACCGCCTCTGAGGCGGCGGAGCTTCTGAAGGGGCTGCGGGCGGGGCTCTACGCGCCGGAATCGTCGCGGGCGCCATCGTCCCGAGAGCTTCGGCAGCAGCTCTCCCACCTCATTGACGCCATCGAGGCGACGCTGCGATGAGCCTGCGAGGCGTGGTAGTAGGAGGCTTCCTGCTGGCGGCGATGGGCGCGGCACTCGCGCAGGCCGAGGGCGGGCCGCTCGCCGAGGCGAACAGGCTCTATGCGCGGGGCGAGTTCACGGCGGCCGCTGGAGCCTATCGGGAGGCCCTGCAGGCCGGGTATGATGGGGCCAGGGTGCACTACAACCTGGCGAACGCCCTGCACCGCTCTGGTCGGCTCGGGGAGGCCATCGCCCACTACCTCGCGGCGCGCCGCATGGCGCCGAGAGACCCCGACATCCGCGCGAACCTGCAGCAGGCCCTCCGGCAGCGGCCGCTTGGGCCGCCGGCGCCGCCCCCATCGTGGCTACACGCCCTCTGGACCACGGCCACGGGGCGGCTGACTCTCAACGAGCTGGCCGGGGCCGCAGCGGCCTGCTACTGGCTGGCGATGGCCGGGCTGGCGGCGCTGTTGCTGGGCCTTGGGCCTCGCAGACGGATGATGCGCGCGGCGATCGTCCTCGGCGCGCTGGCGCTGATCGCTACCACCCTCGGCGTGGGCCGCTGGTGGCGAGAGCACCGCACAGCCGAGGGCGTCGTCGTCGCCGAGACGGCTGAACTGCGTACCGGCCCGGGCGAGAGCTTCGAGTCCGTGCAGACCCTTAGCGAGGGGTGGACGCTGCAGGTGCGCGAGCGCGAGGGCGACTGGTGGCGCGTTACGGCCGAGGGCGGGTCCAGCGGCTGGCTCCGCGCGGCGGCGGCGACATCGGCGGAGACAGGCGCGAGTGGGGAGCCCGGCTCAGGCACAGGGTGAGGCGAGTCCCGTGGCGCGGGACACCGGCGAACCGGACGAGGCGACCGGCCAGGGCTCCTCGACCCTGGACCTGAAACCGTACGCCTACGTCCTGGGCGGGGTGATGCTCGGCGGCCTCTCGCCGGTCTTCACCAAGCTGCTGCTGTTGCAGGACGTTGAGGGCCCCACCATCGTCGCGGCGCGCTACCTGCTGACCGTGCTCTTCCTGGCGCCCTTCGGACTCCCGCATCATCGGCCGCAGAAGGTCGGCAGGCCCAGCCGGTGGGCGTGGGTGACGCTCTTCCTGGTGGGCGCCTTCGGCTCCGGGCTGGGAGCGCTGTTGTTCACCGCCGCGGTGGACTACGCGTCCGCGGGCGTGGTCAACGCCATCTCCAAGACCGCGCCGATCTTCGTTGCGCTCTTCGCCTACTTCACCCTCCGCGAGCGGGTCACGTACCTGCGCTTCCTGCTGGTAGGGGTGATGGTGGCCGCCGACCTGCTGATCGCCGCCGGTGAGCTGACCTTCACCCGCCAGCTGATCTCCAGGCGTCTGCTGGGCGACCTCCTGGCGCTGGGAGCGGGGATGACGCGGGCCGCGGCGGAGATTCTCGGCAAGAGCGCGCTGCGGCAGTTCTCGCCCTCCACAGTCGCCCTGTGGCGATTCGGCGTGGGGCTGATGGTGGCCGGTGCGGTCTCAGCGGCGACCGGCGGCTACGCGTCGCTGTCGGGCCTCAGTATGAACGGCTGGCTGATCCTGCTGGCGCTGGCCGGGGTGAGCACGGCCCTGTACATGTCCCTGTACTACCGCGGCCTGTCGCAGATCCCCGCCCACGTTGCGGTCAGCCTCAAGCTCCTGGGCGCCATCGTCACGGTCGTGGTCTCGTGGATCGTGCTGAAGGAGGCCCTCACGCCATACCACATCGCTGGCATATGCGTGCTCATCTCCGGCGCCTACCTGCTGGTCATGCGGGCCGCGCATCCCACGGAGGAGCGGCCGGAGGCGATACGAGCGGCGATCCGTCCCTGGACGCGCCTGCGGCCTCGCATCGTGGGGCTGGTGGTGCTGCTGGTCGTGTGCTCCGTGGGGGTAGTGTGGTACCTGTCGGTGCGGCACAGCGTCAGATTGCTGCACCAGCAGGTGCAGCTCACGGTGGGCGAGGTCGCGGCCATCCTGGTGGAGTTCGGTGGCCTCGAGGAGCGGCCGTCGTGGCAGAGCTATCAGCAGTATCTCCAGCGCGTCGTGGGCCATCGTGTGGAGGGTGACCTCTACGCCCTGGAGGTGGTCTATGTGGCGGCGCTGGACCCGCGC
>JBNGDZ010000593.1:1827-2985 GCA_049975765.1 Armatimonadota bacterium | reverse complement strand
GTACCCGTACCATGCCATCTCGAAGGCGCAGGAGAACGTCGGCGCTGGCCAGACGGCCACGATCAACCTGCTCGTCGGCGGCCCTCAGAGTAACGTGGACGACGTATGGACCCGGACGGTGGAGGAGACGGCCAACGCCTTCATCGTTCACCAGCAGATGCTCACTCACTACGAGTCACTGGCTTCCAAGGGCTTTCTGCCGGCGCCTCAGGCCTACGGCGGCATGGCAATCTACTTCGAGGAGTACGAAGTCATTGTCCCGGCGGCCGGAAACACCTCCTACTACAACAACGTCACCGAGTTCATCAATCTCGTCGTGACCAGGCCCGACGACGAGCTGGTCACCGCCGGTTTGGGCAGTTGGGCATCCCTGTCGCCCGCCACATGGAGTTACATGCAGGCGACGCCGGGCTTATATGTGACCGCGCGTCACGAGTACAGTCACGCCATCCACGACAACCTGACGACGATGGCGCCGAAGGGCCTCTTCATGCCCGCGGTTCATCACCCTGAGATGGACACGAATCGATGGCTGGCATTCACGGAGGCCTGGGCGGAGTTTCTCCCGCTCGTGACCTTCGCGGTGCCGCACAGCTTCGAGCTGACCATGAAGGAGAACCCGACGGACCTCTGCCTGAATCTGCCCGTGGAGACACCGCCGGGAGGCCACTGGTCATGGGAGGGGGAGGTGGCGGCGGTCCTCTGGGACCTCTACGACCCGGCCGGCACGACGGAGCGCACACGGCACTTCGCCACCGCCGCCACCGATGGCACGCCTGTGCCGACCACCATACAGGAGGCGCAGCGGTGGCAGGACCGGATCGCGGACCCGGGCCTGGGTCGCATCAAGCAGACGCTGTCGGCGACCTCATTCGCGGCGTGGGGCACTATCGACACCATTGAGGAGTTCCTCAGCGCCTGGACCAGCTCGTGGCCGAACGAGCTTCATGGTGTCAAGACCATCGCGCTCAATCGCGACATCATCAAGGGCGTGCCGGCCGAGCACCCGGCGCAGGTCACGGGCACCCCTATCATCCAGCGGCAGCCCGGCAGCCTCAGTACGAGCCTCCAGTTCACAGTGCGCGAACCTGACGCTGAGGACCGACCCTTCGTGGACATCGCGCTCTGGCACGAGCCGCCGGGAGGGCAGTGCAGCCT
>JBNGDZ010000593.1:0-1817 GCA_049975765.1 Armatimonadota bacterium | reverse complement strand
GTCTGGCGCCTGGAACGCTGATCAGCAACAGGTCTCGCTGAACCTCTCCGTCCCGGCGCCGACCGCCCCGGGCGACTGGCTGTGGCTGATCGTCTCGGACGAGATGGTGCCGACAGCGTATCGTCTGCCCAACCCCTCATTCCAGAACCTGATCGTCAAGGCCGAGATCCAGGAGCTGCCCTCGTCGCAGATGGCAATGCAGGTGCCCCCGACGCGGCCGCCGGGCACCGTGGGGCCGGTACAGCCGCAGGGCGGCGCCACCGCTCCCCAACGCGTTCCCGATGACCAGGTTCAGCCGATTGACGAGACGAGCCAGAGCGACACCGCAGACCTGCGCAAAGCCGTTGCGGAGGCGAATACGCTTCTGGAGGAGTACGGCCTGTTGCTCAGGGAGGCCGAGGAGAGCGAGGAGAAGCTGCTGGTGCTGGCGCGCGCCCGCGGACTGGTTCCCGCCGCCGGCAGGACCGACGCCGCCATCGCTGTTGAGGCGCTCGCGCGGGTGAGACCGTCGCGGCAGGCGCCCCGGGGGCCGGTCCAGGCTGCGCCCCTGCAGCCGCAATGGCTGCGGACCATCGCGCAGGGCGGACAGCCGCAGGCAGGCGAGCAGCCCGGTCCGGCCCCGGTGACCCCCGAGGTGCGCCAGTCGGCCAGCGTCGCGGCGGCGTCACTCACCCAGCGCCTACAGGGCCACAGGGCCGCCGTGAGTGCAGCGCCGGCGATCGCGCAGAGGCTGCAGTCCGGCTTCGGGCGGGCCCAGAGAGCTCTCCAGGACCCCAATCTCCGTCAGAACACACAGCAGGCCGTGCAGGCACTGCGCCGGGCGCTTGTCGAACTGGCCCCTGACGAGCAGCTTCTCTCGGCGATCGAGCTCCGTCGCCAGGCTCTGGCGCAGATCGGGAACGAGGCGTCCGGATACCGTGAGCCCACGGCTGCGGGCCTGCCACAGCAGCCCCAGCCCACCGCGCAGGCTCAGCCGACGCCTGGGCAGCCGGGCCAGCCTCCGGTCGCCACGGTGCAGCCCGTCGGCGCGGGGGCGATGAGCGAGACCTTCGAGACGCAGCCCCTGCAGGGCTGGGAGCTGAGCCCCGGCGTCCAGGTGCAGCAGGTCGGCCAGGGCCACGCCCTGGTGTTCGGCCAGGCGGGGGTAGCATGGGCGCCGACCGGCGCACAGGATTTCGCTCTGTCATTCAAGTACCGGCCGGCGACGGGACCGATGGAGGCCGTCGTCCGTGCCTCCGGCGAGCCGCAGAATCAGCGCGGCTACCATGTGATGCTCATGCCCGGTGAGGTGGTCCTGCTCCGGGAGTTCGGCCAGGGCAACATGACGGAGCTGGACGGCGCTGCGTGCCAGTTCCAGTCGGGCGCCTGGAATCAGGTCGGGCTCCAGGTAAGCGGTGGGCAGCTCACGGTGTCGGTGGGCGGGCAGCAGCTCATGAGCGCCACCGACGCACAGCCGCTGCCCGCGGGTGGCGTGGGCTTCATGTCCCAGCAGGGCGGGGACGCGATCGACGATGTGTCCCTCACGTCCGCAGCCGGGGGAGCAGCGACGCCCACGGCGACCACGACCGGCCAGCCTGCGACCGCGGCGGGGCAGCAGCCCGCCGTTGGGCCGGTGGTTCAGCCGCCGGTGGGGCAGCCGGGCCAGCCTCCGGTCGCCACGGTGCAGCCCGTCGGCGCCGCCACCATGAGCGAGACCTTCGACGCCGGGCAGCCCCAGCAGGGCTGGGAGTTCGGCGGTGGCGCCGCGGTCCAGAACGGCGCCCTGACCTTCAACAGCCCTGGAGAGGCGTGGTGGATCGCGGTCCAGCAGAGGGACC
>JBNGDZ010000592.1:0-2986 GCA_049975765.1 Armatimonadota bacterium | reverse complement strand
CAGCAGGATGCTGCCGATCTGATCGCGGCGGAACTTGGCGACCACCAGATCGGCCTCCGTCTCTCGAGCCACCTGGTGCATTACTCTGTCGAAGCGCTTACCGGCGGCCTCGTCCTCCTCGGCTCGCTCCGAGTGCCCCACCAGGATCAGCGACACCTCCTGCGTCTCGGCGGCGGACACCAGGCCCTCGCTGACCTCCCGCGCCACCTCCACGACGCCCTTGACCGGCACCTCCTCGCCGGCGCCCTCGCGGATCGCGTCCAGCAGAAGCTGCCGGGCCTTCGCCATCTCCGCCGAGCCCCTCGCGGAGCCCAGGTGCGCCTGTGGTGGAACCACCAGGATGTGCGTGGCGATGACGTTGTAGTCGGCGTATCCCGCCAGGCATCGTGCCAGGTCCATCAGGGCCTCGATGGTCTCAGGATTCGCGATGCCGACCAGCATGGTGGAGAGTCCGCCCTCGGTCTGGCGACCGGCGGCCATTGCGATCACATCCACTCGTCAAGCGGCTGACTGTGATGCGCCCGGACAATCAGCACGGAGGAGGACGCGACGTCGCTGAGCTCGGCGATCAGGCCGCAGAGTCCCTCCGCACCCGGCGCGCTCTGCAGCGCCACGATCAGCAGGTCGTAGAACTCCGCCTCGGACTCGGCCTTCTGTAGGGAGCCCGAGGCGATGGTGCGAACGCTGGCCCTCACCAGGTCGCCGACCCGCTCCTCCAGGCGCTCTTCGGTGTCGGCGATACGCTGCTCGCTGGCTCGGGCGCCCACGAGGGTGCCCACCGACAGGTCCGCGCCCCAGGCGTTGGCGAGCCGCGCACTGGCCATCAGCCCCAGCTCACCGTGCCGGCTCTCGTCGATGATCGCCAGGATGTCGTCGGCCGGGATCGGCGCCTGCTCCCGCAGCACCAGCAGATGCGCGCGCATGTAGCGCTCCAGCGCGCCCATCAGCTCCATGCGATCGGCGTCCGCGTCTATCGGCTCCGGCCACCCCAGCAGCACCGCGGAGGCTCGGGAGGCCTGCTGGGCGCTGAGCAGGCCGTAGAAGACCGAGGCCGCCACCGGGACGTGGGACGCAATCTCCGCACCGGAGACGTCGATGGAGGCTGCGGCGGAGGCCAGCGCGGCACTGCGGGCCTCGATGGTCTCGTAGTAGCCGGACAGGATGTCCTCGTCGATACGCTCCGCCTCCTCGACGGAGAAGACGTTCACCGCCAGGACGCGTCCCTGCCGAGGCCCCATGAGGGCGGCGGCGATCTGCAGGCGCGCGCGCTCCCGGGTCGGGTCACCCACCGCGACCATGGTGGTGGGCCTCTCCTGCGGTGGTGCCCCCCATTCCTCAACCTGCTCTAGCGCCGGCTCCAGGACCCCGCGGCGCAAAAAGAACGGCCACGCCCCCTCCAGCTCCGTCCGCCGCCTGCCGAAGAGGTAATACTGCCCCACGGCCGCCACGAACACCGCCAGCCCGATGAGCACCGTCAGCCTGCCCATGAACGCGAAGGCCACGCCCCAGCACGCAACGGCGCCCACGAGGGGGATCCAGGGGAACAGCGGCACCCGGTAGACGGGGCGGTAGGCCGGCTGGCGGGCACCCCGCAGGATGATGCAGGCGATGCTGATGAGGCCGTAGAGGATCAGGTGCAAAAAGCCGGAGACCTCCGCCAGCAGTTGCAGGCCGCCAGAGAGGATGAAGCCCAGCGTCAGCGCCCCGGTGACCACGATCGCCCGGTGCGGCACCCGGAAGCGGGGATGGACCTCATTGAGCCACTCCCAGACGAGTTGATCGCGGCCCATGGCGAAGCTGATACGCGAGGCCGCCATGATGGAGGCGTTCGCGGAGGAGACCGTGGCCATGATCGCGCCCAGGATGATCATGCCGCGGCCGAAGCCGCCCATCAGGTCCTGCGAGACGTCGGCCAGCACCGTCGGCCCCGTGAGCTGCTCGTATGGGCGGAGCATCGCCAGGACGAGTATGATCAGGCAGTAGAGGCAGGTCACGCCGATGACAGAGCCCAGAACCGCGCGCGGGACGTTGCGGCCCGGGTCGCGGATCTCCTCGGCCACCGAAGCGATGCCGGCGAAGCCGGAGTAGGTGACGAACAAAGTGGCCGTGCCGCCTGCAACGGCTCCCCAGCCGAAGGGAGCGAAGTCCCTGAACGGCAGGGCGGGCTGAATGTCAAAGGCCCCGCGCCCCACGAAGATGGCCAGGATGCCCAGCAGCAGCACGACAATGAAGTTCTGGGCCTGCCCCGCCGCGCGGGAGCCGGTGAGGTTGAGGACCACCAGCAGCACCGTCATGACACCCGCCATGGCCTTCACCGGCCAGCCCACGAGCGTGACCATGTACTCGCCGAAGCCCACCATGTAGAACGCTGAGGCGAAGATGAGGCCGAACCAGGAGCCCCAGCCGATGAGGGCGCCCCATAGCGGCCCGAGGGCGCGGGAGATGAAGTAGTAGCCGCCACCGGACTTGGGCATCCCGGTGGCGACCTCCGCCACGCTCATGGCGTTGGCCAGCGCGATGAGCCCGCCCCCCAGAAAGGCCATCACCGCGGCCGGCCCGGCCTCCCTGAAGATGAGCCCGGGAAGCACGAAGATGCCGGCGCCGATCATGGTGCCCGCGCCGATCGCGAGCGCCTCGGTCAGCCCCAGGCCCTGAGCAAGCTCAACCTCCACAACCTCGCCGGGCATGGCGCTGCCGTGCTCCCCCACCTGCTGCTCGATCGCCTCGATGTCGTCCGCCACTTCGTCAACCACCGCCGGGAAACGACTTTGGCGCCATCCGTTGACATCTTCGACGCGGTTCCCGGTATCCCCTCGCCGCCCAGGTCGGCGGAGGGTGGCTGCGATGTCGTCGGCCGCCGCGGAGGAGGATTCCGGGCAGCGCCGGGGCGAATACCTCCTGGCTGGACAGAGGGGATGGATGCAGATCAGTCGCGCCTGAGGAGGGCGATCGATGTCCAGGCAGCCTCGCTCCAGGTACACTGCCC
>JBNGDZ010000591.1:0-2989 GCA_049975765.1 Armatimonadota bacterium | reverse complement strand
ACTCCGCGAGATCCAGGACGACCCCGAGACGGCGGACATCCCCGTGCTGATGCTCACCGCCCGCGCCGAGGATGCGGACAAGGCCCGCGGATGGGAGCTGGGCGTGACCTGGTATCAGACCAAGCCCTTCGAGTTGGATGAGCTGGCTCTGGTCATCGAGCGCGTTCTTGCCACCGTGGACGACGAATGGTGAGGCGCGTGCCAGCCGCGCCGACTGCGCTCGTCACCGCCCCATGCGACCAGCCGGACCATGGACAGCTACTTCTGATGTTGAGCTACAGGAGGAATGGAGATGCCTGGCGACAGCGAGGAGAGGAAGAGCGACTTCCGATACGCGACCGGCGATGCGCAGGTCCCGTGGGCCGCGATCGGCGAGCACGTGTGGCACGAGGACCTGATGGGCCTGGTGCGGCTGCTCATCAAGCCCGGTGAGGATGAGCAGGCCTTCAGCGGCGCTCTGGCAAGCGTCGAGGAGGCGCTCTCGGAGCTGTGCTCGTGCGCCCGGCCGGTCGCCAAGCTGAGCCTTGGAGACACGGTCAAGCGCCTCGAGGAGGAGGCCGCCGAGTTCCTGGGCTGCAAGTACGCGTGCTTCGTGACCAACGCCACCGCAGGCTTCCAGATCGGCCACCAGTTCGCCGACCTGGGCGCCGGCGACGAGGTGATCCTGCCCGCCATCACCTTCATCGCCACCGGCGTCTACCCACCGCTGGTGGGGGCCAAGTGCGTCTTCGCCGATATCGACCCGCGCACGGTGAACATGGACCCCGACGACGTGGCCCGGAAGGTCACGGACCGCACCAAAGTCATCATGCCCGTGCACATCGGCGGCTACCCGGTGGACATGGACCCCATCATGGAGATCGCCGAGGAACATGACATCACCGTCATCGAGGACGCCGCCCACGCCTTCGGCGGACAGTACAAGGGGCGCATGATCGGCACCATCGGCCACTTTGGGTCCTTCAGCTTCCATGAGGTCAAGAACATCACGGCCTTTGGTGAGGGCGGCATCGTCTGCACTGACACCGAGTTCGGCGAGTACTTCAACCAGGCTCGATTCTGCGGCGTGGACATGAGCCAGCAGATCGAGAACTGGCTCTACGACGTGGTGGCGCTGCCCACCAAGGGCGGCCCGCAGGTCGCCGGGAATCACTCCTCCACCGAGATCCAGGCCGCCTGCCTGCTCGGTCAGATGCAGCGGCTGGAGGAGATCATCCGCATTCGCCGGGAGCGGGCGGAGTACCTCCACGAGCGCTTCGAGCCGGTCGACGGCCTGGTGCCCGCGCCGCTCGACACCGACGAGATCAAGAGCACCTTTCACCTCTACCTGCTGCAGGTGCAGCCCGAGGTCCTGGGCGACGACATCCGGGAGTTCAAGAGGCGCCTCACCGAGAAGGGCGTCACGAACATCCCGCACTTCGCACCTCTGTATCACTTCACCCTCTACAAGCAACTCGGCTACGACACCGAGGCCATCGCTCAGAGCTGCCCCAACGCCGAGGATGTCTTCTGGCACCGCTTCACGCACCTGCCCCTGTACCCGCTCAGCGATGAACAGGTGGAGCTGATGGCCGACCTGGTCATCGAGACCGCGGAGGAGATGAAGACCGGGAGCTGATGGTGCCTCGTGAGGACTGCGCCCGTTCTGCAGCGTCATCTGCCTGCCGCCATGACGGTGCGGGAGCTTGTCAGTAGGGGTGTGCGGCCCACTCCGGGAGCGATCTCAATGCGATTGCTGATCGTGGTCTGTGTCGCGATGCTCCTCATAGCCCCCCTGTGCCGTGCCGCTGAGCCGGCGCGCATCGTCGTCCACCCAGCGGCTGAGGTGGGCGCGGTGAACCACCTCGTCTTCGGCAACAACTTCCTTGCCTACCAGGGGCGCAATGACGATTACGGCAACCGCGGCGCGGGCGTCTGGGATCCGGAACGGCGCCGCCCGCAGCCGGAGTACGCCGAGCTGGCGCGCCAAGCCGGCATCTCCTCCGCCCGTTGGCCCGGCGGCTGCGCGACGCACAACTACAACTGGAAGAGAACGGTCGGGCCGCTGGAGGAGCGCCCCGACCAGCAGTTCGGGCTGCCGGAGTTCATGGCGCTGTGCGAGGCACTTGATGCAGTGCCGATCCTCTCGATCGCGGTGTACTGGGGCACGGCGCAGGATGGGGCGGACCTGGTGGAGTATCTCAACGCCCCGAACGATGGCTCGAACCCGGGCGGCGGCGAGGACTGGGCCGCCGTGCGCGCCGGCGACGGCCACCCGGAGCCCTACGGCGTGACCTGGTTTGAGTATGGCAACGAGTCCTACCATGGTGAGCACGAGCCGACCGGCGGCCGGGAGCACAAGCGCGTCTACTCCGGGGAGCAGTACGCCCGGCTGTTCCGGCAGTACCGGGCCGCCATGCGAGCGGTGGACCCCACCATCAAGCTCGGCGCGGTGCTGCTGCATGGGCGCGATGAATGGAACCGACCGGTGCTGGAGATCGCCGGAGACGTCATCGACTTCGGCATCCT
This sequence comes from Armatimonadota bacterium, assembly GCA_049975765.1. Classification (GTDB taxonomy): domain Bacteria; phylum Armatimonadota; class Zipacnadia; order Zipacnadales; family UBA5352; genus JAYENL01. The sequence goes on along the minus strand of JBNGDZ010000591.1, from coordinate 481 downwards.
GCACACCTACCTCCCCGGCTTTCACGGCGACACAGAGCCCGAGAACTACCGCAGCCTGATGGAGGCCTGCGTGGCCTTCCCGCCGCAGGTCGAGCGCCGCTACGATGAGATGAACCACCTCGTCGAGGAGATCACCGGGCGCGAAGACCTGCCGTGGACCATCACCGAGTACAACGGCCACTTTGTGGGCCAGGAGCAGTCGCCGCCCTTCCGGCAGTCGCTGTGCAACGCCCTGCGCAACGCCGAGCATCTGCGCGTGATGCTCCAGCCGCGCCACGGGATAGCCATGGCCAACTTCTGGGAGTACGCCAACGAGTACTGGGGCATGGTCCGGGGCTACGTCCACAAGGGACAGCAGCCGGTCAAGCAGGCCAACTACTACGTCTACCAGCTCTACCACCAGCACTTCGGCGAAACGCTGGTGGAGGCGGACGTCGAGTGCGGCTCATGGGACTTCTCAGGCGGCGGCGGGGTACAGGCT